>NZ_CAMHWH010000009.1:0-84701 GCF_946188685.1 Streptococcus mitis | reverse complement strand
GATAAATACGTTAATACAGAAACAGGCGACGTCTTCGTTAAGAATAACGGCAACTGGGAAAAAGAAGGCAACATCAAGGGACCTAAGGGTGACAAAGGTGAACGTGGAGAAGATGGTAAGACTCCAGAAGTAACTGTAACTCCAGGTAAAGATGGCCATAGTACTGACATTACATTCACTGTTCCAGGTAAAGATCCAGTTAAAGTAAATGTTAAGGACGGAGAAAATGGTCTAAACGGTAAAACTCCAAAAGTTGATTTGCTTCGTGTCGAAGGACAAAACGGAAATCCATCACACACAATTGTGACATTCTATACAGATGAAAACAATGATGGTAAGTACACTCCAGGAACTGATGAACTTCTAGGTTCTGAAATGATTAAAGATGGTGCTAAAGGTGCGGACGGACGTGATGGTAAATCATTAATTACTGTAAAAGATGGTAAAGAAACTAAAGTTTACCAAGAAGATCCAGCACATCCAGGTCAACCATTGAACCCAGAAAAACCTCTAGCAGTTATTAAAGACGGAGTGGACGGAGTCTCTCCAACAGTAACAGCTGTTCGTAAGGATGAAGAAGGTCATAAAGGTGTAGAAATCACGGTGGATAACCATGATGGTTCACAACCAACTACAGTCTTTGTTCAAGATGGTGCTAAGGGAGAAACTGGTGCAACCGGTCAGGATGGACAAACTCCTACAATCACTACTCAACGTGGACAAGATGGCCAAAGCACTGTTGTAACTATCACAACACCAGGTAAAGATCCAGTAACCTTTACAGTGAAAGATGGTAAGAATGGTAAAGATGGACGTACACCATTTATTGACTTAAATGCATTGGTGGAAGCAGTTAGAAGAGGTGTTGGATCAACTTCTAATTCACAACCTTCTGGAACATCAAGAAGTGCAAGAAGAGCGAGAAGTGTAGGAGATAATCCAGATGAGATTCAACCACCAACTCCCGATTCAACACATACACAACCAGCGACTCCCGATTCAACAGAATCACAACCAGTAAATGGTACTCGTATTACAGCATACTATGATAATAATGGTAACGGTAAATACGATCCAGGTGTGGATGAATTAATTGGTACACGTGATATCTTGAATGGTACAAATGGACGTAATGGTACAGATGGAGCTTCTGGTACAAATGGACGTAACGGTGCTGAATTACTAAGTGGAGTTACTGCCCCAACTGCTAATGATGGTAAAGACGGTGATACTTATATCGACGCCAATACAGGTGATGTTTACAAGAAAGAAAATGGTTCTTGGAACAAGATTGGTAACATCCGCGGACCTCAAGGAGTAGCCGGTGAAAAAGGCGACAAAGGTGAAAAAGGTGAAAAAGGTGAAAAAGGTGAAAATGGAGCTAATGGAGTAGACGGTAAATCACCAGTTGTAAATGTAACGGACAATGGAGATGGAACACACTCTATTACTGTTAGAAACCCTGATGGTTCTGAATCAACAACGAAAGTTAAAGATGGTAAAGACGGTAAAACTGCCAATATCACTACAACAGAAAATCCAGATGGAAGCCACACAATCACTGTAACAAATCCAGATGGATCAACAAAAGAAACTGTTGTTAAAAACGGTAAAGACGGTAAGACTCCAAAAGTTGAAGTGACTGATAACAACGATGGAACTCACACAGTTAAAGTTACGGATGGAGATGGCAATGTTACCAACGCTATCATCAAAGATGGTAAAGACGGTAAAGCTGCAACAGCAACAACAACAGAAAACCCAGATGGAAGCCACACTGTAACAATCACTAACCCAGATGGAACTAAGAATGAGTTTGTTGTTAAGAATGGACGTGACGGTGTTGACGGACGTACTCCAACCGCATCTGTTCGTGATAATGGAGACGGAAGTCATACAATCGTTATTACAAATCCAGAAGGTGTGACAACTGAAACAACAGTTCGTGATGGTAAATCACCAAAAGTGACTATAACTGATGAACAAAATGGAACTCATAAGATCTCAGTTCTAAATGGTGACGGCACAACTACTGAAACAATCATTAAAGATGGTAAATCACCAGTAGCGACTGTTACTGACAACCATGATGGTACTTACACAATTCGTGTAGAAAACGGTAATGGTACTGTTTCTGAAACCACAGTTCGTGACGGTAAATCACCAACTGCTAAGGTTGTGGATAACGGAGATGGAACTCACACTATCACAGTTGTGAACTCAGACGGTACAACTACAACAACTACAGTTCGTGATGGTAAAGAACCAAAACTTGAAGTGATTGATAACAACAATAGTTCACACACTATTAAAGTAACAGGTGCTGATGGTAAAGAAACTACAACTACAATCTTTGATGGTAAATCACCAAAAGCTAACATCGTTGATAACGGAGACGGAACTCACACATTAACAATCGTAGATTCTGATGGTCGTGAATACAAATCTATTATCAAAGATGGTAAAGACGGCAAAGATGGCGTTTCACCAACTGTAACTGTTAAAAATAATAACGATGGAACTCACGTTGTAACAATCACTAATCCTGATGGAAGTAAGACAGAAATGGTGATTAAAGACGGTAAAGATGGTAAATCACCAAAAGTTTCTGTTGAAGATAATGGTGATGGTAGTCATACAATCACAATCATCAATTCTGATGGAACTGTGACAAAAACAGTTATTAAAGATGGAAAAGATGGTAGAGATGGACGTGATGGTCGAGACGGCAAAGACGGAAAATGTGGATGCCAAGACAAACCAGTAACACCATCAAATGACAAACCAGTTCCTCCAACACGTAATGTGCCAGAAGGACCAACGTTTGCAATGCCAGAACCACCAGTTCATGAATTGCCAGAATTCAACGGTGGTGTGCCAGGAATGCCAGAAGTTCATGAATTGCCAGAATTTAACGGTGGAGTACCAGGTATGCCTGAAGTTACTGAAGTACCAGAATTAGATATGCCAACAGTACCAGCACAACCAACACCAAGTGTACCGGTTAAACCTGTGCCAGCACAACCAACACCAAATGTACCGACACCAGAAGTGCCAGTACAACCAACACCAAATGTACCGACACCAGAAGTGCCAGTACAACCAACTCCAGTTGTTCCAACACCAGAAGTACCGGTTAAACCAGTACCAGCGGTTCCAGAACAACCAGTAGTACCAACACCAGCTCAACCAGCAACTCCAGTAAATGCTAACCCAGTAGTTCCAACTACAGTTAAAGAAAACCATGGGGACAAATTACCTGAAACTGGAAGCCAATCTGATTATATCTCTGTTCTTCTAGGTAGCGGTATTCTATTGAGCCTATATGTAGGTCGAAGAAAAGAAGATTAATCAGCCAAAAGCAGTCACTAATTTCTCGAAAGAAGATGATAAGTGATAGATCTCGAATGAAAGAATATTCTTAGAATGATTTTCCTATGATGGAAAAGACTGCTAAAAACCTTGAGTGGCAACGCTCAAGGTTTTTTTGGATGGCTGATGTTTGTCTGAAAATCTTGATTGAGTCTAAAAATGCCACCCTATTAGGTGGCGATCATTGATTTAGACTTTTAAAAATTCTTTATTTTTTACTGAACTGCTGCGAGCAAGTCTTGAGCTTGTTTCTCAAGTGAGTTTAGGATTGTTTCTTCTAGAACTAATTTTCCGTCTGCCCAGGCAGAGTCGTTGACACGTGCAGCAGTGAAATCACCAACGACTTGTGTACGGATAAATGGCAAGAGGTCCTTGTAGATAGAGAAAAGTTGATCGTGACCTGCATTGGCTACAGATGATACTGTGACAAACTTGTCTTGAAGAGCAGAAGCGCCACGTGTATCAGATAAGTCAAGGGCACGAGATAGCCAATCAAGCAAGTTTTTCACTGTTCCAGGGATAGAGAAATTGTAGACTGGAGAGAAAATCCAGATAGCATCCGCAGCGAGAACCTCTTCACGAGCAGCAGCTACAGCTGGATGAGTTGGAACTTCCAAATCTTGGCTGAAGAGAGGAAGGGCTGAATAATCAAGATAGCTAACTTCTGCTTTACCAGCAAGTGCTTTTTCAGCTTCGAGAGCCATTTGGTGGTTGAAAGAACCTTGACGTAGTGATCCGACGATAAATAATACTTTTTTAGACATGATATGTCTCCTTTTTCTTAAAATTTCCGAGAAGTCTCTCGTTGTTATAAAATATATTACAACAAAAGAAAAGGACTTGCAAGAAATTTGCTTAGAGTTTATTTGAAAATTATAAAATTGCTGAAACTCTAGTCAGTTGCCACTGGAAAAGTAAGAACTGTTTTTTGGATTTTAGTTTTCTTTGATTTTATAGGAGTATTCCAATATTCTCTTGTAATATGATGACATAAGTGATAAAATAAACAAGAAAACTCGCAATAGAAACCGCAGAACAGCTATTTTCCGGTATCATTTCATAAATCATTAAAGGAACAATAATGGCATTGAAGAATGCTTCTAAAAAGGGGTGGAGATCATGTAAGGCAAAAATTAACAAGTGACGTACAAAAGAAATAATAATACACTTGTTAAGGAGAAAAGATGTTAATAAGAAATTATCGGAAAAATATTGGCCTGATGGCCGGAGTTGAGTTTTTTGCATTTCTAGGGATTACCAGCTTTTGGATTCTCTTTCTCAGTCAAAACGGAATGTCTCTTTGGCAGATTGGACTTTTGGAGAGTATTTTTCATACGACCAGTCTTCTCTGTGAAATTCCATCTGGTATGTTAGCTGACCGCTGTTCCTATAAGACCAACCTTTATTTAAGTCGTATAGCAGGGATTGTGTCTTCTATTCTCATGTTGGCTGGGCAGGGAAATTTTTGGATTTATGCGCTTGCTATGGCGATAAGTGCCTTGTCTTATAATTTTGATTCGGGAACAAGCGCAGCAATGGTTTATGATTCAGCCGTGGAAGCTGGACTGAAGAAGCGTTACTTATCTATTTCAAGTTTTATGTCAGGAGTAGCAGAAGGAACTCGGTCTTTGGGGACAGTGTTGGCGGGATTTTTTGTCCATGGTCAATTGCACCTGACCTACTATATCATGATTGCCACTTCTATCATAGTTCTTGTCTTGATTTGGATGCTGAAAGAACCTAGTGTCAAGCTAGAAAAAGCTGATAGTGTGACGATGAAACAGATTATTTGGACTGTTAGGGATGAGTTGGAGCGAAATCCCATGCTTTTCAACTGGATGATTTTATCTCAGATTGTCGGAACACTTATGTGCATGTTTTATTTTTACTATCAAAATCAGTTACCGGATTTAAGTAGCTGGCAAATTTCAGCAGTTATGCTACTTGGTAGTCTCCTGAATATCCTTGCAGTCTATCTAGCGAGTAAGATTGGAAAGAAATATGCTGCCTTGAAGATTTTCCCTCTTCTCGTCCTGCTGACTGGAGTCACCTATATGCTGTCCTACTTTGGAACACCTCTAATCTATATTTTGATTTATTTGATTAGTAATGCTCTATATGCTCTTTTTCAGCCGATTTTTGACAATGATTTGCAAGAGCGCCTTCCAAGTGAAGTAAGGGCAACCATGCTGAGTGTCTACTCTATGATGTTTAGCCTAAGTATGATTGTGTTCTTCCCGCTGACAGGGTGGTTGATTGACCATTTAGGCTTTGTAGTAGCATTTCTTTATTTAGGATTCTTTTTAGTCATGATTAGCCTTCTACTGCCTGTATTTTTAGGAAAAATGACTAAAAGAATGGATGATAAAATAATTCCATAAATTAAAAGAAATTCTAAAAACTTGAGTACCAAAGCTCAAGTTTTTTAATAGGTTGATTTTGGAGCTGTCTTTACTTTTCTTGCTCGGTTTTAACTAAGAAAAATCGGTTTGCTTTGAAGGAAGAAATAAAGTGCGATTGTTCTTGCATTCACTTGTAATAAAGCCCAATAGATGGTAAAATAGACGAGTGAAAAAAAGACAAAATAAAGCAAAAAATAATCTACTGTGGCAGTATGGTCTAGGGATGACGATTTTGTTTGTGGTTATCAGTGCTTCCTTTCTGTATCTGGTTTCTCTCGGCATGAAACCCTATCAAACAGCTAAAAGTGAAGGAGAAAAATTAGCTCAGCAGTATGCAGGATTAGAGCAAGCTGATCAGGTTGATTTTTACAATGGCTTGGAATCCTATTACAGCGTTCTTGGTCATAATAAAAAACAAGAAGCACTTGCTGTCCTGATTGGAAAAGATGACCATAAGATTTACGTTTATCAGCTAAATCAGGGTATTTCACAAGAAAAAGCAGAAGCTGTTTCGAAGGAAAAAGGAGCTGGCGAGATTGACAAGATTACCTTTGGCCGTTATCAAGACAAGCCAATCTGGGAAGTTAAGTCAGGATCTGATTTTTATCTAGTAGATTTTGAAACAGGAGCATTGCTCAATAAGGAGGGCTTATGAAACTATCCAAGCGTGTTTTAGAAATGGAAGAAAGTGTTACTTTAGCTAGTGATGCGAGAGCAAAAAAATTAAAAGCTCAAGGTAAGGATGTCCTTTTCTTGACCTTGGGACAACCAGATTTTCACACTCCTGAAAATATTCAGGATGCAGCAGTTAAAGCTATTCGAGAAGGACAGGCTTCCTTCTATACAGTAGCTTCAGGCCTACCAGAATTAAAAGCTGCGGTGAATACCTACTTCGAGCGCTACTATGGCTATTCTGTCGCAAGTAACGAGGTTACCTTTGCTACAGGTGCCAAGTTCTCCCTCTATACTTTCTTTATGGCTGTAATCAATCCAGGTGATGAAGTGATTATACCAACCCCATATTGGGTCAGCTATGGAGATCAGGTCAAGATGGCAGAAGGTGTGCCAGTCTTTGTTCCTGCTAAGGAAGACAATCACTTTAAGGTGACCGTAGAGCAGTTAGAAGCAGCTCGTACAGATAAAACTAAGGTTTTGGTGTTGAATTCGCCATCCAATCCGACAGGAATGATTTACACCCGTGAGGAACTCTTGGCTATCGGAAATTGGGCAGTTGAGCATGACATTCTGATTTTAGCAGATGATATATATGGACGACTTGTTTATAATGGAAATGAATTTGTTCCAATCTCAAGTCTATCAGAAGCAATTCGTAAGCAAACTATTGTTATCAACGGTGTATCTAAAGCCTATGCCATGACGGGTTGGCGAGTTGGTTATGCGGTAGGTGATCCTGAAATCATTGCAGCTATGAGTAAATTGACGGGACAAACAACTTCAAATTTGACATCTGTTTCTCAATATGCGGCTATTGAAGCCTTAACAGGACCACAGGATTCTGTTGACATCATGCGTCAGGCTTTTGAGGAGCGTCTCAATACCATTTATCCGCTATTATGTGAGGTCCCTGGTTTTGAAGTCGTTAAGCCACAAGGAGCCTTCTACCTCTTCCCAAATGTTAAAAAAGCCATGGAGATGAAAGGTTATACGGATGTGACTGAATTTACAACTGCTATCCTAGAAGAAGCCGAAGTTGCCTTGGTAACAGGATCAGGATTCGGAGCGCCAGAAAATGTGCGCCTCAGCTATGCGACGGACCTAGACACGCTTAAAGAAGCAGTTAAACGCTTGAAAGCATTTATGGGTAGTGAGAATGATTGATCATTTTGAAATTAAGGTAAAGGATTTACAAATTTCAGAAGGATTTTATAGGAGTTTTCTCGCTCCTTTGGGCTATAAATTGGCTTTTAAGACTAGTTCTCTAATCAGTTTTCTTGCCCCAAATAGCCCTCATCCTGGTGGAGATTTTTGGCTGACTCAGGGGACACAAGATCCTATTCACTTTGCTTTCTTAGCAGAAAATAAGGAAGAGGTTCAAGCTTGTTATGAGGCTGGCTTAGAGGCAGGTGGGCTAGACAATGGTGCTCCTGGTCATCGCAGTGAGCATCCGATTTATTATGCTGCTTTTATGATTGATCCAGATGGGAACAATATAGAGGTGGTTTGCCATAAAGAATAAAAAAGAAAAGGAAAAATAATGACAAAACGTGTAACGATTATTGATGTAAAAGACTATGTTGGTCAAGAAGTGACGATTGGTGCTTGGGTTGCCAACAAATCAGGAAAAGGAAAAATCGCCTTCTTGCAATTGCGCGATGGAACAGCCTTCTTCCAAGGTGTAGCCTTTAAACCAAACTTTGTAGAAAAATTTGGTGAAGAAGTGGGACTTGAGAAGTTTGATGTCATCAAACGCTTGAGCCAAGAAACGTCTGTCTATGTGACAGGTATTGTCAAAGAAGACGAACGTTCTAAGTTTGGCTATGAGTTGGACATTACAGACATCGAAGTGATTGGTGAATCTCAAGACTACCCAATCACACCAAAAGAACACGGAACAGACTTCTTGATGGACAACCGTCACTTGTGGCTCCGTTCTCGTAAGCAAGTAGCGGTGATGCAAATTCGTAACGCTATCATCTACGCAACTTATGAGTTCTTCGACAAGAACGGCTTCATGAAATTTGATAGCCCAATCCTTTCAGGAAACGCGGCAGAAGATTCAACTGAACTCTTTGAAACTGACTACTTCGGAACTCCAGCCTACTTGAGCCAATCAGGTCAGCTTTACCTAGAAGCAGGCGCTATGGCCCTTGGTCGTGTCTTTGACTTTGGTCCCGTATTCCGTGCTGAAAAATCAAAAACACGCCGTCACTTGACTGAGTTTTGGATGATGGACGCAGAGTACTCATACTTGACACATGATGAGTCACTTGACTTGCAAGAAGCTTATGTGAAAGCTCTTCTTCAAGGTGTTCTTGACCGTGCGCCTCAAGCCTTGGAAACTTTGGAACGTGATACAGAACTCTTGAAACGCTACATTTCAGAGCCATTCAAACGTATCACTTACGATCAAGCCATTGACCTCTTGCAAGAGCATGAGAATGATGAAGATGCTGACTACGAACATCTTGAGCATGGTGATGACTTTGGTTCACCACATGAAACTTGGATTTCAAACCACTTTGGTGTGCCAACATTTGTCATGAACTATCCAGCAGCCATCAAGGCCTTCTACATGAAACCAGTTCCTGGAAATCCAGAGCGCGTGCTTTGTGCAGACTTGCTTGCTCCAGAAGGCTATGGAGAAATTATCGGTGGTTCTATGCGTGAGGAAGACTACGATGCCCTTGTCGCAAAAATGGATGAACTTGGCATGGATCGTACTGAGTATGAATTCTACCTTGACCTTCGTAAATACGGTACAGTTCCACACGGAGGATTTGGTATCGGTATCGAGCGTATGGTAACCTTCGCAGCAGGAACAAAACACATCCGTGAAGCTATTCCATTCCCACGTATGTTGCATCGTATTAAACCTTAAAAATAAAATAAAAAGTTATTATGAAAAAAAGAAGGAGGATTCCTTCTTTTTTTGAATTTTGGGTACAAAAATAATATATAAAAATACGAGCATAAAGCTCTTTTTGATTGACAATATTCTGGGAAATATGATAAAATCGGACTAGCGGATATTGTGTTGAGACTAGTTTAAGACTTCGTTCTTAAGCAGGAAAGGAAGTGAATATTAAACGTTTTAACATTATTCCAGTTTAATAACATATAAATAAAAAAGGAGAAACCATGTATTCAAGAATGGAAAAAAATCACGGACAAAAAGTGCAGCGCTTTTCAATCCGTAAGTATAGTTTTGGTGCAGCATCAGTAGCTGTAGCAGCTTACATGATGTTCGGTGGAGCAGCAACTGTTCAGGCGGATGCTCAAGTTACACCAAAGACGGCATCTGATTCACAAACAGTCCCAGATGCAAGTAATCAAGCAGATT
This sequence comes from Streptococcus mitis, assembly GCF_946188685.1. GTDB lineage: Bacteria > Bacillota > Bacilli > Lactobacillales > Streptococcaceae > Streptococcus > Streptococcus mitis_CC. Next base: position 74,906 of record NZ_CAMHWH010000009.1, on the reverse strand, counting down.
CAACCATGCCTCTAGCTTCGACTGAAACTGCTACACCAACAGCTGAGCAACCATCAACACCAGCGCCTGCAGCAACGCAACCAACAGCACCGACTGAAACACCAAAAGCCGAAGAAGCTCTAGCACCAGCTTCAAAGGCTGACACAAGCAAGTTGGAAGCAGCTATTGCTCGTTTAGAAGCAGCTTTAGAAAAAGCAGCATCAACTGAAAAAACAGCTTCAGCAATTGAGTCTGCAAAAGCAGAATTAGCAAGCGCAAAAGCTGTAGCCGCAAATGAAGCTGCAACAAAAGAAGAGGTGGCAAAAGCTACATCAGCAGTAAACGGTAATGCATTCGTATTAGAAAGTATGCCGAAAGCAAAAGCAGAGAAGAAAGAAGAAAAAGAAAACAAAAACCAAGATTCACGTAATGGAAAAGCTATTCCAGGACAAGGTGAAAGTGGATTTAGAGATGGAGCTGCAACAGCTAATCCAATTATTCCTGCTACTGAAGGACCAACAAATAACAATAAATTAGGTTCAGGAAACAACCCAGTTGATGGTGTATTTGAAAGTGCAAAAAATCAATTTGGTGATATTGATTTTGCTAATGCTACAGAAAAAAGTAAAGAAGTTAAAAAACAATGGTCAAGATCCACTGCATCTCAAGGTGGGAATACTGAAATTTTAGGTAGTTTAACTTATAACTGGAAAGAAAAAGAAATTACCGCAGCAGAAGCTAACGATAATAATGCCTTGAATGGTTGGAAAATTGAAAGTGGAGAAAAAGTAACTGCAGTTAAACCTGAAGCACCAACTAATGTTTCTGCTAATCGTCCAGCAGGTTTCGATCCTAAACCATCGAAAGTATATGATTTAGATGGAAAAGTTACTCAAAGAGACAATGAGAATCCAGCTCCAGGAAACCCACTTGGTGTTAATGCTGCTAACCAAAATTATGCAAATGGTGTGAACTACTCAGGTATGGTAGGAACACATAATTTACCAAAAGGATATTATCTAGAATTAGAAAAACAAGGTACAAAAATTTCGAAAGAGTACGCAGTAAATGGAAATTCTAGAGTGATGCTAAGTGCTATCACAGGTGGTGCTTATGGTAATGCCGGAACTGCCGGTACAGGTGAAAAAGTAAAAATTACTGTTAAAGACGACAAAGGAAATGTAATTGCTAGCATTAGAGATGACCGTACGATTGGTGAAAAATTCGAAGAGTCACATGTTTCTGAACCTGCTGGAGATGGAGGAAATGGTGACGGCTGGGCTGAATATCGCGCTATCTATGAAATTCCAAAAGATGTCACAAAAATTAAAGTTGAAATTGAAGCTTTAAACGATGGTACAGCGATTAACAATTCATATTTAAAAGGAACAAATAGTAAGGTTACAGATGGTTACTTCGTTGGTGCTGTTAACTTGGCAGTTGGTACTGGTGTAGAAATGACTACCAATGTTAAAAGTAACAATAAGGAAGAAAAGTTCGGAGAAGATAACCTGTATAAATCAAAACAAAAAGGTGAATTCGAATTTACAGTAAACAGTGTTGGTGGAACTCGTCTATACGGATCTGCAGAAACAGAAATCGAAGTTCCTAAAGGGGTAGAGCTTCCAAATAATATTACCAATCCAACAGGATGGGTTTGGTTTGGTGATACTCCGGTTGCTCCTGATAAAATCCAATGGGATCCAGCAACTAGAAAGTTAAGATTAAAATATGGTACATCAAAATCTAATAACGGAGACGTTCCGTATATCGGTGTAGGTTCTAATGGTGGTAAGAATGATGGAGTTCGTAAATTTAGATTACCATTTACTACTGCTGACGATTATAAAGGTACTGCAACATTTAAAGTAAGAACTTATTTACCAAATGGTATGAGAGATGCAGAAGATAATGAAGTGTTAAATAAAGGGGATATTGTACATAATGGTAAAGAGGTAGATAAAGATGGGAAACCTATCCCAAAAAGTATTTACTATGACGTAGTAAATGGAGTAAGAAATACTGACAATCCAGATTACTACTACAATAAAACTATTTATATTGATACAGTTAAGCCAAAAACTCCAACAGTAGAAGCGGTTCATACAGACAGTGTTACTGGAGAAAAAACTGATAAAAAACAACCAACAGAATTATTAATTTCTGTACCTGCAGAAAAAGATCCTAACTTAACAGATGAAGCTAGAGAAAAACAAGATATTGCAGCTAACGATAAAAATAATGGAACCACTCGTAATGCTGATACGGAAGTAGACAATATTAAAAAAGCTATTGGTGGCTTAACTTCAATGAAAGTTACTTTACCAAATAGTAAAACACCGATTACATTAACGAAAAAAGAAGACGGTTGGTATAACGGTGAAACAAAAGTAGAAGTACGTGATGGTAAATTAGTTGTACCAGTTCCTGCGGGTACTGATTTAACAGAAGCAAGTGATACAACTAACCCAGATAAACGTATTAAAGTTACAGTATTAGACAAGGCAGGAAACGAATCAGAACCAGCATATGGAGATGTTATCAATAATGCTCCGACTGTAGAAACTAAGAAAAAAGATATCTATGTTTATAAAACTCCAGCAGATAAAAAGTTAACGGCTGATGAAGTACTTAAAAAATCAGAAGCTACCGCTACTGACTTAGAAGATGATCGTGATGGTGTTGATTCTACTAAACCAACGATTGCTGTAAGTAATGACGGTGGTTTAGATTCAACAAAACCAGGAGATTATACAGTAAGAGTTCAAGCTACAGATAGTGAAGGTAAAAAATCTAATATTGATACTACAACAGTTCACGTATTAGATTTAATTACAGTAGATCCAACAGTAACAGCTGATCCAACAAATCCAAGTACAACAGCTCCAGTATCTCCAAAAGATGCTGATACACCAGTTAAACCAGGAGATGAAAATTATGGTAAATACCCAGCTGGGGTAACACGTGATGACTTAGTTAAAGAAGTGACACGTACGGTTAAATTTATCAATGTTAATGATAAAGATAATCCAAACGCTCAACCTATCGACCCAGAAACTGCTCCAGATAGAGAACAAAAAGTTACTTACAAACGTACAGCAACTGTAAACCCAGAAACGGGTGAAGTAACATACTCTGATTGGACTGTTTATGAAGGAGCAGAAATATCAGATGCTTCAGCAGAAGATGGAAAAGGTAAATTCAATGAAGTTACTTCTCCAGTAATTGAAAACTACTTACAAGTAGAGCCTGCTGATAAAACTATCGCAGAAAAAGAAGCTCCAACACCATCTAAAACAGGTGAAGTTACTAATGAAGTAGTGAAAGTTCTTTATAAAGAAATTGGATCATTTACACCTGAGTATCCAGCTGATAAGAAACCAAAAGATGCACCAGATACAATTAAATATCCTAACAATCCAAATGATCCAACAAAACTTGGTGATTTTAGTAAGGTAGTTATTCCTTATGTAGATGGATATGTTCCAAAATATAATGGAGTAGAATTAACACCAGTTGATCCTGCAGATCCATCTAAAGGATACAAAGTTCCAGACAACTTTAACCCAACTGATAATTTCGGTAAAACTCCAATTCAATATGCACCTGGAATTCAAAAAGCTACAGTTAACTTTGTTTCTGTAGATGCAGCTGGTAAAGAAACACCATTAGATGAGAAGTTTAATATTACTGATCTTTCAGGTAAAGCTGGAACACAAATTCCAGAAGATAAAATTCAAGCTAGTCTTGATGTGTTAAAATCAATGGGTTACACAGTTAAAGAAAATCCATTCGATCAAGATCCAACATTTGATTCTGATTCAGATAAAGATCAAAGCTTTACAATTAAGTTAACTCCAAAAGTTTCAACACCAACTCCTGTTTATGTTGTGGAAGGTGATAAACCAACAGCAGAAAAACTAAAAAATGCGGTTACTACAGAAGGAAATGACAAAACTGTAGATGAAACTAAGATTCCTGAAACAAAAGGAAAAGTTGGAGATGATACATTAACTGCACCAGTAACAGTAACATACGGTTCAGGTGATAATAAACGTGAAGAAACTGTTAATGTACCAGTAAAAGTTGTTCAAGGATACCCACAAATCGTACCAGTAGATCCAAAAACTGCTCCAAAAGCAGAAGATAGCATTGACCCATCTGATTATCCAGAAGGTGCGAAATTCACTTATGAAAAAGAACCTGATACATCATCAACTGGAGATAAAGAAGTTAAGGTTATCGTAACAGATAAAGATGGTAACGAATTAGTAAAAGTACCAGCAACAGTACGTGTAGTTGGAGCTTATAGACAGTATGTGCCTGTTGATACTAAACCTGAGACAGTCTTGGCTAAAGATAATATTGATCCAGAAGAGTTTCCAGAAGGAACAACATTTGAGTACAAAGATAAAGATAATAAACCAGTAGATACAAAAACAACAGGAGATAAAGATGTTGTTGTTGTAGCAAAACTTAACGGTGAACCAATTGCAGAAATTCCAGCGAAAGTTACTGTAGTAGGTCCTAAGACTCAATATGTAGTAGCAAATCCTGATAATACTCAACCAACACCAGCGGATAGCCTTGTAGATAAAGATAAGTATGGTTTCCCTGATAAAGCTACTTTCGAATACAAAGAGAAAGTAGATACAACGAAACCAGGTGGAAAAGATGTAACTGTAGTTGTTAAAGATGCTGATGGTGATACAATCGTAGAAGTACCAGCGAAAGTTAAAGTGGTACAAGGAAATCCACAAATTATCCCTGTTGATCAAGGTCAACCACTTGCAGAAAACAGCATTAACAAAGGTGATTATCCAGAAGGTGCTACATTCGAATACGAAAAAGTAGATGGAAAAGATCCGGTTAATATTTCGGAAGCTGGGGATAATCCAGTAACAGTTGTAGTTAAGGACAAAGATGGTAATGTATTAGTTAAAGTACCAACAACAGTGCGTGTCGTAGGTGCTTACAGACAATATGTACCAGTAAATACTGATCCAACTAAAGTGGTGCCTGCAGAAAATATTGTCCCAACTGACTTCCCAGAAGGAACAACATTTGAATATAAAACTCCAGTTGACACATCAAAACCAGGAGATAAAGATGTTGTAGTTGTTGCCAAACTGAAAAATGGTGAAACAATTGCAGAAATTCCAGCAAAAGTTACTGTAGTAGAACCTAAGACTCAGTATGTAGCAGTAGGAAATGAACCAGATGTAAATAAATCTGTAGATCCATCAGTATTCCCTAAAGAAGCAGAAGCAAAACCTGAATATAAAGAAAAAGATATTTCTAAAACACCAGGTGAAAAAGATGTAACTGTAGTTGTTAAAGATAAAGATGGAGATACAATCGTAGAAGTACCTGCGAAAGTTAAAGTGGTACAAGGAAATCCACAAATTATTCCTGTTGATCAAGGTCAACCACTTGCAGAAAATAGCATTAACAAAGGTGATTATCCAGAGGGAGCAACTTTCGAATACGAAAAAGTTGACGGAAAAGATCCGGTAAATATTTCAGAAGCTGGAGATTACCCAGTAAACGTGATCGTTAAGGATAAAGATGGTAATAAACTTGTAACAGTACCAACAACAGTACGTGTAGTTGATGCATATAGACAATATGTACCAGTAGATACAGATCCTAAGAAAGTAATTCCTGCAGAAAATATTGTCCCAACTGACTTCCCAGACGGAACAACATTTGAGTATAAAACTCCAGTTGACACATCAACACCAGGAGATAAAGATGTTGTTGTTGTAGCAAAACTAAATGGTGAACCAATTGCAGAAATCCCAGCGAAAGTTACTGTAGTAGGACCTAAGACTCAATACGTAGCAGCAAATCCTGAGAATACTCAACCAGATGTGAATAAATCAGTAGATCCATCTGTTTTCCCTAAAGAAGCAAAAGCAAAAGTTGGGTACAAAGAAGATGTTGACACTAAAACACCAGGAATTAAAGATGTAACAGTAGTTGTTAAAGATGAAGATGGAGATTCAATCGTAGAAGTACCTGCGAAAGTTATTGTAGTTCAAGGTAAAGAGCAAGAAGTTACAGTGAATCCAGATAAAGCTCCAGAAGCAAAAGATAATATTAATCCTAAAGACTTCCCAGAAGGGGCAACATTTACATTCAAAGAACAACCTGATACAAAAACACCAGGTAAGAAGAATGTAATTGTAGTTGTTAAGGATAAAGATGGTAATCTATTAGTTGAAGTTCCAGCAGTTGTAAATGTGGTAGAACGTAAAGAAGAGCCACAAACACCAAAAGAAACTGTTACAGCAACTCCAATCGTGGTTGAAGTAGGAACGCCAATCACTAAAGAAGATGTGAAAGGTCATGTTAAATTACCAAAAGATGCTGAAATTATCGAAGTTGGGGAAATCCCTACAACTGAAACACCAGGAGTGAAACCAAGTGTTAAAGTGAAGGTGAAACTACCAACAGGAGAAATTGTAGTAGTAGACGTCCCAGTAACGGTAATTCCTAAACGCATTCCAGAAACTAATCCATATAATGGAGATGGATATAACGGTGGTGGAAATGGTGGTAACAACTACAGACCAACTCCTACTCCACAAAATGTTCCGTCAAGACCAACTGCTCCTGATCAACCTGTAACTCCTACGGAACCAGGACAGCCAGCAACACCAAATCAAACTCAACCAGTGGCACCAGCTCAAGCAGATGCAACAGTAGCAACTGATACAACTGCTAAACCAGCAACACCTAAATATGTTGAAGGTCAAAAAGAATTGCCTAACACTGGTACAGAAGATCATGCTAGCCTAGCAGCACTTGGACTTCTTGGAGTATTGAGTGGATTTGGTCTTGTGGCACGCAAGAAAAAAGAAGACTAAAAACTTATAGTTTTTGAGAAGATGATTCGTCATCTTCTTTTTTTATTTCGGTGTTTTTACTTGCGTAAAAAAATATTTTCTAGTATAATAGTTTATTGTGAGCGAACCTCACTTACCCCTTGCAAAGTCTTGGGGTCATTAGACCAAAAGGAGGAACATATCAATGGCTAAATACGAAATTCTTTATATCATTCGTCCAAACATTGAAGAAGAAGCTAAAAACGCTTTGGTAGCACGTTTTGACTCTATTTTGACTGACAACGGTGCAACTGTTGTTGAATCAAAAACTTGGGAAAAACGTCGTCTTGCATACGAAATCCAAGATTTCCGTGAAGGACTTTACCACATCGTTAACGTTGAAGCAAACGACGATGTAGCTCTTAAAGAGTTTGACCGTCTTTCAAAAATCAACGCTGACATTCTTCGTCACATGATCGTCAAAACTGACGCGTAAGAAGGTAAACTATGATTAACAATGTTGTACTTGTAGGGCGTATGACACGTGACGCTGAGTTGCGTTATACCCCATCAAATGTAGCAGTTGCGACTTTTACTCTTGCAGTAAACCGTACATTTAAGAGTCAAAATGGCGAACGTGAGGCTGATTTTATCAATGTCGTTATGTGGCGCCAACAGGCTGAAAACCTTGCTAACTGGGCTAAAAAAGGCTCACTTATCGGGGTGACAGGTCGTATACAGACTCGTAGTTACGATAACCAGCAAGGACAACGTGTCTACGTGACAGAGGTCGTGGCTGAGAATTTCCAAATGTTGGAAAGCCGTAGTGTGCGTGAGGGACATACAGGTGGAGCTTACTCTGCACCAACTGCAAACTATTCAGCACCTACAAATTCAGTACCAGACTTTTCACGTGATGAAAATCCATTTGGAGCAACAAATCCATTGGATATTTCAGATGATGATTTACCATTCTAATGGACAACTAAAATTATAAAGGAGAAAAAACATGGCTCAACAACGTCGTGGCGGATTCAAACGCCGTAAAAAAGTTGATTACATCGCAGCAAACAAAATTGAATATGTTGATTACAAAGATACTGAGCTTCTTAGCCGTTTCGTTTCAGAACGTGGGAAAATCCTTCCTCGTCGTGTAACAGGAACTTCAGCTAAAAACCAACGTAAAGTAACAACAGCTATCAAACGCGCTCGCGTAATGGCTTTGATGCCTTTCGTAAACGAAGATTAAAAAAAGGGGTCCAGTGGACCTCTTTTTCATGAGCTTGAAAACAAGAAAGCGAATTAAGACCCCGACGGGTCTTTTTTTCACGAGCCTTGAAATGAGAGAGCGAGTTGGGGTCCAGTGGACCTCTTTTTCATGAGCTTGAAAACAAGAAAGCGAATTAAGACCCCGACGGGGCTTTTTTCACGAGCTTTGAAATGAGAGAGCGAGTTGGGGTCCAGTGGACCTCTTTTTCAGACCCGGTTGGGTCTTTTTTCACGAGATAGTTTTTTTCTGACCTTGGCGTGCTATAATGGTAATAGAAAGAGTAAAGGTGGGTAAGTCAAAGATGAATTGTACGATTAGAAATATGATTAAGTCTGATATTGAATCTTTATCTCATGGATTTATGAATCAAGGTTGGCCTGGTAGAGAGGAAATTTTGGCTAGATATTTTCTGCAACAGGAAAGTGGGGAGAGAGAAGTCTTAGTTGCAGAGATTGATGGTGCTGTAGCGGGCTACGTTACCATTTTGCCCTCTGCTAAACATGGTCCTTTTGTAGGAATCTATCCAGAATTATCAGATTTTAATGTGTTTGAGCCTTTTCGAAATCAAGGGATTGGGAATCAACTGCTAGAAGAAGCAGAAAAACGAGTCAAGTTTGTTTCGAGTAAGGTCACTCTTGGTGTAGGTTTGCACTTAGGCTATGGCCCTGCCCAGAGATTGTATATCAGACGGGGCTACATTCCAGATGGGACAGGTGTCTGGTATCGAAATAAACCGCTAGAAATGGGTGCAAGTTGTCAAAACGATAATGATTTAGTTTTATACTTATCCAAGGACTTACAATAAAACGGGAAACTTTTTGAAAATAGGGGATTTAGCTACTTTATGGTATAATGGAAAGAGTTAGATTGAAAGAGGTAGTGAGATGGATGCCAAATTAAGATACAAGGCAAAGAAAATCAAGATTGTCTTTTTTGATATTGATGATACATTGCGGAATTCAAAGACAGGTTTTATTCCAGCTTCAATCCCAACTGTTTTTAAGCAATTACGTGAGAAAGGAATTTTGACAGGTATTGCTTCTGGACGAGGGATTTTTGGTGTCGTTCCGGAGATTCGTGAGCTCAAACCTGACTTTTTTGTAACCTTAAATGGTGCCTATATTGAAGATAAAAAAGGTCAGGTTATTTATCAACATCAGATTAAGAAGTCAGATGTTGAGGAGTATATCTCTTGGGCCAAGCAAGAGGGAATTGAGTATGGTTTGGTTGGGAGTCATGATGCCAAGTTGTCGACTCGCACCGATATGATTAGTGAAGCTATCAATCCAATTTACCCTGATTTAGATGTAGACCCTGATTTTCATGAAAAAGAAGATATCTATCAGATGTGGACTTTTGAAGATAAGGGAGATGACTTGCACTTGCCTGATAGTCTCTCAGACAAACTTCGCATGGTTCGTTGGCATCAACATTCGTCTGATATTGTGCCGATTTCAGGCTCCAAAGCGACGGGGGTGGAAAAGGTTGCGGAACACCTTGGCTTGAAACCAGAGAACGTCATGGTTTTTGGAGATGGCCTCAACGACTTGGAACTCTTTGATTATGCTGGAATCAGCGTTGCAATGGGAATTTCTCATGATAACATCAAAGAAAAAGCAGATTATATTACAAAAACATTGGAAGAAGATGGCATTTTTGATGCCTTAGAAGGATTTGGTATGGTAGAAAAAGAATTGCATTTCCCACAAGTAGACATTGAAACAGTAGAAGGTCCTATCGCGACTATTAAGACCAATCACGGAGACTTGCGTATCAAGCTCTTCCCTGAACATGCTCCTAAAACAGTGGCTAACTTTGTAGCTCTTTCAAAAGATGGCTACTATGATGGTGTCATTTTCCACCGTATTATCAAGGACTTTATGATTCAAGGTGGAGACCCAACTGGAACTGGTATGGGTGGCGAGTCAATCTACGGCGAATCATTTGAGGATGAATTCTCTGAAGAACTTTACAATATCCGTGGTGCCCTTTCTATGGCCAATGCTGGTCCAAATACCAACGGCAGCCAGTTCTTTATCGTGCAAAATCAACATTTGCCTTATTCTAAGAAAGAAATTGCTCGTGGTGGTTGGCCAGAACCGATCGCAGAAATCTATGCCAACCAAGGTGGAACCCCTCACCTAGACCGACGTCACACTGTATTTGGTCAGCTAGCTGATGAAGCTTCTTACGCTGTCTTGGATGGCATTGCTGCTGTTGAGACAGGGGCCATGGACAAGCCAGTTGAAGATGTCGTGATTGAAACAATTGAAATCGAGGACTAAGATGAAAATCGGTGATAAGCTAAAGGGCCGTATTACAGGGATTCAGCCCTACGGTGCCTTTGTTGAGCTAGAGACGGGTGATACGGGACTGATTCACATTTCAGAGATTCGGACAGGATTTATTGAAAATATCCAAGAAGCCTTGAAAGTTGATGAAGAGGTTCAAGTTCAAGTAGTGGATTTAGATGAATTTACAGGGAAAGCTAGTCTTTCTATCCGCACTTTGGAGGAAGAAAAGCATCAGTTTCCAAGACGGAGACGCTTTTCAAGCGATCGTTTTAACTATGGCTTTGCTCCTCTCAAACGAATGATGCCAATTTGGACCAAGGAAGCCCTTCAACATTTGAAGAATCAGAAACACTAGTTAGAAATTTCTATCTTTTGTAATGTTAATATAAATTTGCTATAATAGGACCATGGAAGAAGAACAATTATTAAAATCAGGAGAGCGTATTAACCAGCTCTTTTCGACAGATATTAAAATCATTCAAAATAGAGAGGTTTTTAGCTATTCGGTGGATAGTGTTCTCTTGTCACGTTTTCCACGTTTTCCTAAAAAGGGCTTGATAGTGGATTTTTGCGCTGGAAATGGAGCAGTGGGGCTATTTGCTAGCACTCGTACTCAAGCACAGATTTTGGCTGTTGAGATTCAGGAGCGTTTGGCGGATATGGCTGAACGCTCTGTCCGTTTGAATGGTTTGGAAGAGCAGATGGAGGTCATCTGTGATGATTTGAAAAATATGCCTTCTCGTATACAGGGAAGTAAGGTGGATATGATTTTGTGTAATCCACCCTATTTCAAGGTGGATTCTCATTCCAATCTGAACGAGAGTGAACATTATCTCTTGGCTCGCCACGAAATCACGACTAATTTGGAAGAAATCTGTCGTAGTGCTCAGAGTATTCTCAAATCCAATGGGCGTTTGGCCATGGTTCATCGTCCTGATCGACTTTTAGATATCTTGGACAGCTTACAACGACATAATCTAGCCCCTAAGCGCCTGCAGTTTGTTTATCCAAAAAGAGAAAAGGAAGCCAATATGCTTTTGATTGAGGCTATCAAGGATGGTTCAACAAGTGGCTTTAAGGTCTTACCACCTCTCATTGTTCACAATGATGATGGCTCTTATACGCCTGAACTTGAAGAGATTTATTATGGATCATAAGGCTTATATGTACGTACTGGAGTGTCGTGACGGATCCTACTATACAGGCTATACGACTGATGTGATGAGACGCCTCGCTGTCCACAATAGTGGGAAGGGAGCCAAATACACACGGGCACGCTTGCCAGTCAAACTGATTTATGCTCAAGGTTTTGCCAGTAAGGAAGAAGCCATGTCAGCTGAAGCCCTTCTCAAGCGTAAGAAGAGGCCACAGAAGGAAAGATTTTTATCTGAAAATCAAGATAGAAATTTACTCATACTCAATGAAAATCAAGGAGCAAACTAGGAAGCTAGCCGTAGACAGTACTTGAGTACGGCAAGGCGAAGCTGACGTGGTTTGAATTTGATTTTCGAAGAGTATCAGTTATTTTGAAGAATCGTGAGGAGCCCTTTGACTCCTCTTACTTTTGTCAAAAAGCGAAAAAAATGCTACAATAAAGAGAATAAACAAAATGAGGTATTATCATGTCTAAGATTCTAGTATTTGGTCACCAAAATCCAGACTCAGATGCCATCGGGTCATCTGTAGCCTTTGCCTACCTTGCAAAAGAAGCTTATGGTTTGGATACGGAAGCTGTTGCCCTTGGAACTCCAAATGAAGAAACGGCCTTTGTCTTGAACTATTTTGGTGTGGAAGCACCGCGCGTCATCACTTCTGCCAAAGCAGAAGGAGCAGAGCAAGTTATCTTGACTGACCACAATGAATTCCAACAATCTGTATCAGATATCGCTGAAGTAGAAGTTTACGGTGTTGTAGACCACCACCGTGTGGCTAACTTTGAAACTGCAAGTCCACTTTACATGCGTTTGGAGCCAGTTGGGTCAGCTTCTTCAATCGTTTACCGTATGTTCAAAGAACATGGTGTGGCTGTTCCTAAAGAGATTGCTGGTTTGATGCTTTCAGGTTTGATTTCAGATACTCTTCTTTTGAAATCACCAACAACACACCCAACAGATAAAGTCATTGCTCCAGAATTGGCTGAATTGGCTGGTGTTAACTTGGAAGAGTATGGTCTTGCTATGCTTAAGGCTGGAACAAACTTGGCTAGCAAATCTGCTGACGAATTGATTGACATCGATGCTAAGACTTTTGAATTGAACGGAAATAATGTCCGTGTTGCCCAAGTAAACACAGTGGATATCGCTGAAGTTTTGGAACGTCAAGCAGAAATCGAAGCTGCAATGCAAGCTGCTAACGAAGCAAACGGTTACTCTGACTTTGTCTTGATGATTACAGATATCGTCAACTCAAACTCTGAAATCCTAGCCCTTGGTGCTAACATGGACAAGGTTGAAGCGGCTTTCAACTTCAAACTTGATAACAACCACGCCTTCCTTGCTGGTGCCGTTTCACGTAAGAAACAAGTGGTACCTCAATTGACTGAAAGCTTCAATGCCTAAGATTTTGAATGTCAATTCAAATTAGGAAAGGCTAGTTTGCCTTATATCGAAAGGAGTTTCGGCTCCTTTTTTTCTAGGAGTGAAGTATGTTAGAAAATGGCGATTTGATTTTTGTGAGAGATGGGTCAGATATGGGGCAGGCCATCCAGACTTCAACAGGCAACTATAGCCATGTCGCCATCTATTTGGATGGGATGATTTACCATGCTAGTGGAGAATTTGGTGTTGTCTGTCAAGAACCAGCAGACTTCTTTGAACCCAATCACTTGTACGACCTCTATGTTTACCCAGAAATGGATATCCAGTCGGTGAAGGAAAGAGCTTGTAAGTATCTTGGAGCACCCTACAATGCTTCTTTCTATCCAGATGGACATGGTTTTTACTGTTCCCAGTATATGGCAGAAATCCTACCGATTTTTGAAACCATACCTATGAAATTTGGGGATGGGGAGCAGGAGATTAGTGATTTTTGGAGAGAGTATTATAGAGAACTAGGCCTACCTGTCCCTTTGAACCAGCCGGGGACCAATCCTAGTCAGTTGGCAGCGTCGCCTCTGTTAGAATGTAAAGAAAGGAATCTTCATGATTCAGATTTTTAATCCATCTCGTTTGACGAGACAGCCATTTTTTGGAGAATTGATCCGCTATCTGGACCAGCATGAGGATGTGATTCTACGGGAAATCAAGGCTCAATTTCCAGATGTAGCAGTTGATAAACTCATGGAAGAATATATAAAGGCTGGCTTGATTCTACGGGAAAATAAGCGCTATTACCTCAATTTTCCTATGCTTGAATCACTTGATAGTCTTGAACTGGATCAAGAGATTTTTGTCAGCGAAGCTAGTCCGACCTATCAAGCTTTGTTGGAGAAGAGTTTTGAGACGGAATTGCGCAATCAAACCAATGCAGCTATTTTAGTTGAAAAAACAGATTTTGCGCGCACTAAAATGACACTGTCTAATTATTTCTACAAGATCAAACATCAGTATCCTTTGACAAAAAAACAGCAGGAACTTTACGATATTTTGGGAGATGTTAATCCTGAGTATGCTCTCAAATACATGACAACTTTTTTGCTAAAATTTCTCAAAAAAGACCAGCTTATGCAGAAACGCCGTGATATCTTTGTGGACAGTTTAGTCGTTCTAGGCTATATTGTCCAAAATGAAGAAGGGAAGTATGAGTTGACTGTTGATTTTGATAAGGAAAGATTAACTTTTTACTTGACCTGATTTCTTGTTTCTGAGCACATTGTTTGACTTTCATTAGTATTCGGTATAAACTATATGTAACCGGTAACACATATCGGAATAAAACCAAAGGAGACAATCATATGTCACTTGAAAACAAATTGGAACAAGCAACAGGCGCTATCAAAGAAGGATTTGGTAAAGTTACTGGGGATAGCAAGACTGAAGCAGAAGGCGCTGTAGAAAAGACAGTTGCTAAGGCAAAAGAAGTAGTTGAAGACGCTAAAGGTGCTGTAGAAGGTGCCGTTGAAGGTTTGAAAAACGCTTTTAAATAAAAATAGAAAAAATCAAGGGTTTCATTTCCCTTGATTTTTTTACTATCTTATAAATAATTTTCTGCGACGGCTGCATCTCCTGGATAGGTTTCTTTCTTTCCTTGGACGATTTGGTAGCAATCGGCTCCCTTACCAGCGATAATCACAGCATCTAATTCTTGACTTGTGATAGCCATCGCTGCCCTGATGGCTTCTTGGCGATCCGCAATCTTTTCAACGGGATGATTGATATAGCTACTGATTTCATCTGCAATGGCCATTGGGTCTTCATAGTTGGGGTCATCAGCAGTCAGAAAGACTTGAATCTCAGGGTGTTGATTAAGGAGGAGACCAAAGTCCTTACGACGGCTTTCTCCCTTGTTTCCTGTCGATCCCAGAACCAGTGCAATTTTTCCAGTTTGATGAGTTTCTACAACATTAATGAGTTTTTTCAGACTGTCCCCATTGTGGGCATAGTCGATGAAAATCTTGGCACCATTTTTCTGAGTCAGGACTTCCATACGACCAGGAACACGGGTTGCAGCGATTCCTTTTTTGATGTCCTCAAGACTAGCTCCCAGACGGAGGCAAGCAAGTCCAGAAGCAACGGCATTTTCTTGGTTGAAGTGACCGATCAGTTGGATATCATAATCACCAGCGAGTTTACCTGTAGCTGAAAAGCTAAAGGCTTTAGAATTCTCGATTTGGTTACTTGATTGACTACCATAAAAATCATGGTCTTGATCTTCCACCTGTTCTTTCAAGACTGAGAAGTGGTCCATGTCACTGTTAATGATGACTGCTCGGCTATTTTCCATCAAGAGACGCTTGTGGTAGAAGTAGTCTTCAAAGCTAGGGTGTTCAATCGGGCCGATATGGTCTGGACTGATATTGAGGAAAACTCCCACATCAAAGGTGAGACCATAGACACGTTTGACCAGATAGGCTTGACTGGATACCTCCATGATGAGGTGGGTGCGGCCATTTTGCACAGCTTGATTCATCATATCAAAGAGGTCAATGCTCTCAGGAGTTGTCAATGCAGACTTAAAGAAAGTCTTGCCATCTAGAGTTGTGTTCATAGTCGAGAGCATAGCCGGTCGATGCCCTTGAGATAAGATATTATAAGCGAAATAGGCTGCTGTTGTCTTACCCTTGGTTCCAGTAAAGGCAAGGAGTTTAAGTTTTTCCTGTGGATTGCCATAAAATTCCATAGCTACCAAACTCATGGCTTTCTTGATATCGCTGACGATAATAGCAGGAATACCAACTTCATAGTCTTCTTCAGCCACATACCAACCGAGGCCTTGAGAGATGGCAGAAATCAAAAATTCCTTCTTAAAGGCAGCACCTTTTACAAAAAAAAGAGTGTCTTCTTTTACTTTTCGGCTGTCGTAACTAATGCTATCAAAAACAACTTTGCTGTAGTTGTAGTGATAATGTCCTTGGTCGATAATCTCACGGAAGAGACCATCTTTCTTTAAAATATCTAATACGGTTTCAATCTTTATCATACTTTCTATTGTAAACCGAAAGTCGTAAATTTACAAGTGACAAGGAAAAGTTTATAATGGAAGATGAGGAATTTTTCCTAGTGATTAAAATAAAATGAGGAATCTATGTCTAACGAAAACAATCACCAGCAGGCCCAGATGTTACGGGGGACTGCTTGGCTAACGGCTAGTAACTTTATCAGTCGTCTACTCGGTGCCATTTATATCATCCCTTGGTATATCTGGATGGGGTCTTATGCGGCAACAGCAAATGGTCTCTTTACCATGGGCTACAATATCTATGCATGGTTCTTGCTGGTTTCAACAGCGGGTATTCCAGTTGCGGTGGCCAAGCAAGTGGCCAAGTATAATACCATGCGAGAAGAAGAGCATAGCTTTGCCCTGATTCGGAGCTTTTTAGGCTTTATGACAGGACTAGGTCTGGTTTTTGCTTTAGTCTTGTATGTCTTTGCTCCTTGGCTAGCAGATTTGTCGGGTGTAGGGAAAGACCTGATCCCAATTATGCAGAGCTTGGCTTGGGCGGTCTTGATTTTCCCATCTATGAGTGTCATTCGAGGTTTCTTCCAAGGGATGAATAACCTGAAACCTTATGCTATGAGCCAAATCGCTGAGCAGGTCATTCGTGTTATCTGGATGCTCTTAGCTACCTTTATGATTATGAAAATGGGCTCAGGAGATTATCTAGCAGCGGTTACCCAATCCACCTTTGCTGCCTTTGTCGGCATGGTAGCTAGTTTTGCAGTTTTGATCTATTTCCTTGCCAAAGAAGGATTACTTAAAAGAGTTCTTGAAACAGGAGATAAGATAAACAGCAAGCGTCTTTTGGTCGACACCATTAAGGAAGCCATTCCTTTTATCCTGACAGGGTCTGCTATCCAGCTTTTCCAGATTTTGGACCAGATGACCTTTATCAATAGTATGAGTTGGTTTACCAACTATAGTAATGAAGACTTGGTTGTCATGTTTTCTTATTTCTCAGCCAATCCTAATAAGATCACTATGATTTTGATTTCTGTTGGGGTTTCGATTGGGAGTGTAGGGTTGCCACTTTTGACTGAAAACTATGTCAAGGGAGACTTGAAGGCGGCTTCTCGTCTCGTTCAGGACAGCATTACCATGCTTTTCTTATTCCTGCTTCCAGCAACGGTTGGAGTAGTCATGGTAGGAGAACCTCTCTATACTGTCTTCTATGGCAAGCCAGATAGTTTGGCTATGGGCTTGTTTGTCTTTGCAGTTTTGCAGTCTACTATTTTAGGCTTGTACATGGTCTTGTCTCCAATGCTTCAGGCAATGTTCCGCAACCGCAAGGCAGTTCTCTATTTTATCTATGGTTCCATTGCCAAGCTGGTCTTGCAACTTCCAACCATCGCTATCTTCCACAGTTACGGACCTTTGATTTCTACAACCATCGGTCTCATTATTCCTAATGTTTTGATGTATCGGGATATTTGTAAGGTAACAGGTGTCAAGCGCAAGGTGATTTTGAAGCGAACCATTTTAATCAGTTTGTTGACTTTTGTTATGTTTATCAGTGTAGGTGCTATCCAGTGGGTACTGGGATTTGTCTTCCAACCAAGTGGACGTTTGTGGAGTTTCCTATATGTAGCCCTTGTCGGTGCCATGGGTGGAGGTGTTTATGGAGTTATGAGTCTCCGTACCCGTTTGTTGGATAAGGTGATTGGACAAGCCCAAGCTAATCGCTTACGAGCAAAATTAAGAATTTCTCAATAATTTTTTTATAAATAAAAGGGATAATTTGAACATTTCTATCATGAAATGCTTGAATTATTCTCTTTTTTATTAATTTGTATTATATTTTTTATAATTTGTAGATAGTAATTTAATTTTTCTTAAATTTTACTTAAAAAACTATTGACTAAATAAAACCTGTAATGTATAATAAGACAAATATTTAAATCAGGAGGTTCTGGAGATGAAAAAGTCTAAAGCCAAGTATGTAGCACTTGCAGGTATCGTGTTAAGTGCAGGTATTTTGTTAAGTGCCTGTGGAAATTCTAGCACAGGGTCAAAAACATATAATTATGTTTATTCAAGTGATCCATCTAGTTTGAACTATCTAGCAGAAAACCGTGCAACAACCAATGATATTGTGACCAATCTGGTAGATGGTCTCATGGAAAATGACCAGTATGGAAACTATATTCCATCTTTGGCAGAGGATTGGAGTGTTTCTCAAGACGGTTTGACCTATACCTATAAACTGCGGAAAGATGCTAAATGGTATACTGCAGATGGAGATGAATATGCTCCTGTAACTGCCCAAGATTTTGTCACTGGTTTGAAATATGCGGCTGATAAAAAATCAGAAGCCTTGTACTTAGTGCAAGAATCCGTTGCTGGTTTAGATGACTATATCACTGGTAAAACAAGCGACTTTTCAACTGTCGGAGTTAAGGCTCTTGATGACCAAACTGTTCAATATACCTTGACACGACCAGAATCTTATTGGAACTCAAAAACAACTTCAACCATTCTCTTCCCAGTCAATGCAGATTTCTTGAAATCAAAAGGGGATGATTTTGGGAAGGTAGACCCATCTAGCATTTTGTATAATGGACCTTTCTTGATGAAATCCTTTGTTTCAAAATCTGTCATCGAATTCAAGAAAAATCCAAACTACTGGGATGCTAAAAATGTCTTTGTAGATGATGTGAAATTGGCCTATTATGATGGTAGTGACCAAGATGCACTGGCTCGTAACTTTGTCGAGGGGGCTTATAGCTACGCTCGTCTCTATCCGAACAGTTCAAGTTTTGAAGGAATTAAAGAGAAGAACAAAGATAATATCATCTATAAATTGCAAGAGCCTACTTCTTACTTCTTAAACTTTAACCTGGATAGAAAATCTTATAAATTTACTTCCAAGAAAAGTGATGCTGAAAAGAAATCGACTCAGGAAGCAGTTCTTAACAAAAACTTCCGTCAAGCCATTAACTTTGCCTATGACCGTACAGCTTACGGGGCTCAATCTCAAGGGGAAGACGGAGCAACTAAGATTTTGCGTAACCTAGTCGTTCCTCCTAATTTTGTAACCATCAACGGCAAAGACTTTGGTGAAGTAGTAGCCTCTAAAATGGTCAACTATGGTAAGGAATGGCAAGGAATCAACTTTGCGGATGCCCAAGATCCATACTACAATGCTGAAAAAGCCAAAGCCAAATTTGCAGAGGCTAAGAAAGAACTCCAAGCCAAAGGAGTCCAATTCCCAATCCACTTGGACATGACAGTTGACCAAGCTGTTAAAAAGGGTGTTCAAGAGGCAAATTCTATGAAGCAATCTATTGAAGCAGCCTTAGGTGCAGAAAATGTTGTAATTGATATTCAACAACTCACTACTGAAGATTATGACAATACAAGCTATTTGGCTCAGACAGCAGCTCAGAAGGATTATGATCTTTACAACGGTGGTTGGGGTCCTGATTACCAAGATCCTTCAACCTATCTCGATATTTTTAATACTAATAGTGGTGGTGTTCTGCAAAATCTAGGTTTAGAGCCAGGTGAAGCCAATGACAAGGCTAAGGCTGTTGGGCTGGATGTTTATACTCAAATGCTGGAAGAAGCTAACAAGGAACAAGATATTGCAAAACGCTATGAAAAGTATGCTGAAATCCAAGCTTGGTTGGTAGATAGCTCTCTAGCCATTCCAAACGTTTCCCTGGGTGGAACACCAGTGTTGAGAAAAACAGTTCCTTTCTCAGAACCATTCTCACAAGCTGGTAATAAAGGTATCGAATCATATAAATATCTCAAAGTACAAGATAAAACAGTCACAAAAGACGAATATGAAAAAGCTAAAGAAAAATGGCTGAAAGAAAAAGAAGAATCCAATAAAAAAGCCCAAGAAGAATTGGCAAAACATGTCAAATAAGGATTTTTCAAGAAAAACGATGGTTTCGAAGGAAACTGTCGTTTTTTAATAGAATGATGGCGAATTTGGAAGAAAAGTGCTTACATTTTTTAATTGGTTTATTAAATTTATGTTATAATGAATATAACAAAAACGTGAGAAACTATTTTCGAAAGTCTCTTCCAGCGTTAATGGAAGTATGCACATGCTAGGGTAATGTTATAGGAGGGATGCTGTCTACTAAAAAAATAAGATAAAATGCAACAAATGATAAGTTCTTCTTTATGTGAAGAGTTCTTATCTGCCTGTTTACTAATCGTTATGGAGGTAAGATCATGGGCGCTATTATGGAGTTTGCGACAGAAAAACAGATTGCATCATTTCTTTCAACTTGTCGCATTGAAGGGCAAAAGAATTTTCTGATGGCCTTCAAGAAAAAGACATGGCTGAAATCTTTTATTGATTTCTTTATTGTAGGAGGAAGTTACTATGTTCAGTCGAGTGTGAAGCCTAAGATTCTGGCATTCACACCTAAGGGAATTTACTTGATGGACATCAGTGATGTAATTGAAAATCGTTCTAATCAGGTCATGGAGATGCCTTGGGATGACGTTAAAGATTTTACTTATCAGACAGTCTTGAATACAGTTAGGCTGAACTGGAACTATCAAAATGAATCCTATATTTTTTCTGTGGATGTCGGTCAGATTAGTCAGCATGTGGGCCAATATCAATTTAACAAAGACCATTATGACTATTTAGCCCAACACGATTTCTTTCGTTCACAGTAAACCCTAGCAATCATTTTCATAAAAGAATCTGGAAGTTTTTCTGGATTCTTTTTAGCTTTACTAGCTAATACTCAATGAAAATCAAAGAGCAAACTAGGAAGCTAGCCGCAGGTTGCTCAAAACACTGTTTTGAGGTTGTAGATAAGACTGACGAAGTCAGTCACATATATACGGTAAGGCGACGCTGACGTGGTTTGAAGAGATTTTCGAAGAGTATAAGTCTATAGTTTAAAACTATAACCAGCTCTTGAAAAGAAGAAAATGAGTTGATGAAAATAAGTGGTACAATAGTTACTATAGATTTGGAGGTATTGTATGAGCAAGGAATTACACATCAACACAATTTTGGCCCAGGCGGGTATTAAGTCAGATAAAGCGACAGGTGCTTTGGTGACACCGCTTCATTTTTCAACGACCTATCAGCATCCAGAGTTTGGTCAATCTACTGGATTTGACTATACGCGTACAAAAAACCCAACTCGCAGTAAGGCAGAAGAAGTCTTGGCGGCTATTGAGTCCGCAGACTATGCCCTAGCGACTAGCTCAGGGATGTCAGCTATTGTACTGGCCTTTAGTATCTTCCCAGTAGGAAGTAAGGTCTTGGCTGTCCGTGACCTTTACGGTGGTTCTTTCCGCTGGTTCAATCAAGTGGAGCAGGAAGGCCGTTTCCATTTTACCTATGCCAATACAGAAGAAGAGTTGATTGCCGAGTTAGAAAAGGACGTGGATGTTCTCTATATCGAAACACCAACCAATCCCTTGATGTTGGAATTTGATATAGAAAAACTAGCAAAATTAGCTCATGCTAAGGGTGCCAAAGTGGTGGTGGACAATACCTTCTACAGCCCTATCTACCAACGTCCGATTGAAGATGGAGCAGATATCGTTCTCCATTCAGCAACCAAGTATCTAGCAGGCCACAATGATGTCTTGGCTGGAGTGGTTGTGACCAATAGTTTAGAACTATACGAGAAGCTTTTCTACAATCTCAATACGACAGGGGCAGTCTTGTCACCATTTGACAGTTATCAATTGATTCGTGGTCTCAAGACCTTGTCTCTTCGTATGGAGCGCTCAACAGCTAACGCCCAAGAAGTGGTTGCCTTTTTGAAGGATTCTCCAGCAGTTAAGGAAGTTCTCTACACTGGTCGTGGAGGCATGATTTCCTTTAAAGTAGCGGATGAAACACGCATTCCTCATGTTTTGAACAGTCTCAAGGTCTTCTCTTTTGCGGAAAGTTTAGGTGGGGTAGAAAGTCTCATTACTTATCCAACGACACAAACTCACGCTGATATTCCAGCAGAAGTGCGCCATTCTTATGGTTTGACAGATGATCTTTTGCGTTTGTCTATTGGGATTGAGGATGCTAGAGATTTGATTGCAGATTTGCGCCAAGCCTTGGAAGGATAAGACAAAGATGGGAAAATATGATTTTACAAGCCTGCCCAATCGTTTAGGGCACCATACCTATAAATGGAAAGAAGCAGAAACGGATAGTGAAGTCCTACCAGCTTGGATAGCGGATATGGACTTTGTAGTCTTGCCTGAAATCCGCCAAGCCGTGCAAACTTACGCTGATCAACTGGTTTATGGCTATACCTATGCCAGTGAAGAGTTAATTAAGGAAGTTCAAAAGTGGGAAGCCACACAACACGGTTACCACTTTGACAAAGAGGCTCTTGTCTTTATCGAGGGTGTGGTACCAGCCATCTCAACAGCTATTCAAGCCTTTACAAAAGAAGGCGAGGCAGTTTTGATTAACACGCCTGTCTACCCCCCCTTTGCCCGCAGTGTCAAGTTGAACAATCGTAGATTGATTACCAATTCTTTGGTGGAAAAGGATGGTCTGTTTGAGATTGACTTTGACCGACTTGAAAAGGATTTGGTGGAAGAGGAGGTCAAACTCTATATTCTTTGTAACCCTCACAATCCTGGTGGACGTGTTTGGGAAAAGGAAGTGTTGGAGAAGATTGGCCAACTCTGCCAAAAACACGGTGTTTTCTTGGTTTCAGATGAGATTCACCAAGATTTGGCCCTCTTTGGTCACAAACACCAGTCTTTCAATACTGTCAACCCTGACTTTAAAGAATTTGCTATCGTCTTGAGTAGTGCCACTAAAACCTTTAACATCGCTGGGACAAAAAATTCCTATGCAGTTATTGAAAATCCTAAGTTGCGAGTGGCTTACCAGAAACGCCAGTTGGCCAATAACCAGCATGAAATTTCAGGTTTGGGTTATTTGGCGACAGAAGCTGCCTATCGATATGGGAAGGATTGGTTAGAGGAACTCAAGCAAGTCTTTGAAGACCATATTAATTATGTGGTGGATTTATTTGGAAAAGAGACTAAAATCAAGGTCATGAAGCCGCAAGGAACCTACTTGATTTGGCTTGATTTTTCAGCCTATGACCTGACTGATGAAACATTACAAGAGCTTTTGAGAAATGAAGCCAAGGTTATCCTCAACCGTGGTTTGGATTTTGGGGAGGAAGGAAGTCTCCATGCTCGTCTCAATGTAGCCATGCCTAAGTCTCTGCTGCAAGAAGTTTGTCAGCGGATTGTGACGACTTTTGCCAAACTTTAAAAATCCAGCCTTCTAGGAGAAAAGTATCCCTAGAAGGCTATTTTCATAGGGGAAAATATGGTATAATAAAAAGATAAGGTAAAGGTAAAAATATGGCTAAATTGATTCCGGGGAAAGTCCGTATCGAAGGCGTTGCCCTTTATGAAACTGGTAAGGTTGACATCATCAAGGAAAAGAACAATCGGCTCTATGCTCGCGTTGCAGAAGAGGAACTGCGCTATAGTTTAGAGGATGATTTGGTTTTTTGTGCCTGCGATTTTTTCCAAAAGAGGGGCTACTGTGTGCACTTGGCGGCTCTGGAGCATTTTTTGAAAAATGATGAGCGTGGTCAGGCAATCTTGCAAAGTCTGGAAGAAGGTCATGAAGAAAAAGAGGCCGTTGAAACCAAGGTGACCTTGGGCGGCAAATTTTTAGACCGAATCTTATCTCCAAAACCAGAACGAGCCTATGAATTGTCGGCTGTGGGTCAGGTTGAAGCAGGAAGCAACCGTATCTTGTGGACCCTGAGAATCGGGCAAATTAATAGTCAAAAATACTATGTCATTCGGGATATTCCACTCTTTTTAAAAGTTGTCGAGAAGAGAAAACCTTATATGATTGGTAAGACCTATGAGGGGTCTCTATCTTGGGAAGCCTTTAATGAGGAAAGTCAAGAGCTTCTGGCTTTCTTACGCGGACTAACGGAAGAAGCACTTAGTCCAGAGCTTTTTTTCCAAAATCAAGGCCGGCACCTCTTTTTTCCTCTGACCTTTTTTGAGCAGGGTATGAATTTACTGATGACCTTGCCCTATTTTCAGTTTGACCATCAAGTGGATAGCTACCAAACCCTGCTCTTTCAGGATATGAATGCGGATGCTAATCTTTTTACCTTTACAGTAACAGAATACTCGGACTATTTTGAAATGGAAATCCATGAGAGTCCGAGGGTCAATGCCTTTTATCAGGGAGCTGTGCTTTTCCATAAAGGACAGGTTTATTTTCTAACAGACCAGCAGATGCGTCTTCTCAAGGAAATCAAAGCGCTGCCTTTGGATCAACATGGAAAGAAATACCTGCAATTTGATAGCAGTGACCGAGATAAGTTGGCTTCTTGTCTAACGCTCTTTGGCCAGATGGGCACCGTTTCAGCTCCAGAACGTCTACAAATCAAAACTTTTGCACCATCTTTTTACTTTGACAGGGAAGAGGATAATCGGATTCGTTTGGAAATTCAGTTTGATTATGGAAATAGACAGGTATCTAGCCGACAAGAGCTAGAAGAATTGCCATTTTCGAGTGATGCTGATTTAGAAGAAAGAATTTTCCAAGTCTGTTTGGCAGCTGGATTTGAAGCAGACTTTCAATCTTGGCGTCAGGCCTTAAAAGCAGAGTCTGTCTATCATTTCTTCTATGAAATCATTCCAGTCTTTGAAAAACTCGGAAATGTTGATTTATCAGACAAGTTAGAAGAGCTTTATAGTCTAGCAAGCCCTCAAGTTCAGATTGCTTCCAAGGGAGGTCTCTTGGAAATCCAATTTGATTTTCAAGATATTGCCCAAGAGGAAATCGACCAAGCCATGCAGGCCTTGGTTGCCAATCAAGATTTTTATATTGATTCGTCTAATCAAGTCTACTTTTTTGATGAAGAAACCAAGAAAATTCGCCAAAATCTACAGGAACTGGGACAGTTTGAATTAAAAGATGGGGCCTTGCAGGCTCGAAAATCTTTGGCTTATAGTTTGGCTCATCTCTTTGAAGGGCGAGACCGTATTTCTTTTTCACAAGAATTCCAGAATTTGGCTCATGATTTGACGCATCCAGAGGACTTCCCTCGACAAGCAACTCAGGTCAAGGCTGACTTGCGAGATTATCAGGAAAAGGGAATCGGTTGGCTGCAGATGCTCCATTATTATAGTTTTGGTGGGATTTTGGCTGATGATATGGGACTTGGTAAAACACTTCAGACCATTGCATTTTTGACCAGTCAAGTGACAAAAGAAAGTCGGGTTTTGATTTTAGCTCCGTCAGGTTTGATTTACAACTGGGCGGATGAATTTCAGAAATTTGCCCCACAGTTGGATGTGGCTGTTGTTCATGGTTTGAAAGCTAGTCGTGAAGAGATTCTTGCTGAGAGCCATCAAATCTATGTGACTAGTTATGCTACCTTTCGTCAGGACAGTGATCTTTATCAGCGGATGGCCTTTGACTTCCTTTTCTTAGATGAGGCTCAGGTCATGAAAAATGCCCAGACTAAGATCGCCCAGACCTTGAGACAATTTGTGGTGCCGTCGGTCTTTGCCTTGTCAGGGACTCCGATTGAAAACCATCTGGGTGAGCTGTGGTCTATTTTCCAAATCGTCATGCCAGGACTTTTGCCAAGCAAGAAAGAATTTATGAAATTACCAGCTGAGCGCGTTGCTCAGTTTATCAAACCTTTCGTGATGCGGCGCAAGAAAGAAGAAGTTCTGACTGAATTGCCAGACTTGATTGAAGTGGTTTATAAAAATGAACTGGAAGACCAGCAAAAGGCTATCTACCTAGCCCAGTTGCAACAGATGCGGGACCGTCTAGCTCAAGTGTCAGATCAGGAATTCCAGCGAAGTCGGGTGGAAATCTTGTCTGGTCTGATGCGCTTGCGTCAAATTTGTGATACTCCTGCCCTCTTTATGGAGGATTATCAGGGTGCCAGTGGTAAACTGGATAGTCTCCGAGACCTGCTGGTACAGGTGGCAGACGGCGGACACCGTGTCTTGATTTTCTCACAGTTCAAGGGAATGTTGGAAAAAATTGAACAAGAACTGCCAGACTTGGGCTTGACTTCCTTTAAAATTACGGGTTCAACCCCATCCAAGGAAAGACAAGACATGACCAAGGCCTTTAACCAAGGAGAAAGAGATGCCTTTCTGATTTCCCTTAAGGCTGGTGGTGTCGGTCTGAACTTGACAGGTGCTGATACAGTGATTTTGGTTGACCTTTGGTGGAATCCTGCGGTGGAAGCGCAAGCCATTGGCCGTGCCCATCGGATGGGGCAGGAAGAAACGGTTGAGGTCTATCGCTTGGTGACCAGGGGAACCATTGAAGAAAAAATTCAAGAACTCCAAGAACAGAAGAAACATCTGGTGTCACAAGTATTGGACGGCACAGAGTCACGTGGCAGTCTGACCCTAGCAGAAATTAGAGAAATTTTGGGAATTTCTGAAGCCAGCACTTGAAAAATCAAGACAATACGCTATAATGAAGTGTTGAAAGGAAATAGAAAATGAGAGAAGAACGATTTCCATTGGTGTCAGATGACGAGGTCATGCTGACTGAGATGCCGGTTATGGACCTCTATGATGAGTCTGACTTTATCAGTAATATCAAGGGAGAATACCGTGATAAGAATTATCTGGAGTGGGCCCCTATTACTGAAGAAAAACCAGCAAAACCGATTGAAAAACCAGTAGAGAAACCTAAGAAATCTGGTTTAGGAGTTAAAAAAGAAGGAAAGAGCTATGCGGAGGTGGCGCGTGAAGAAGCGCGTGCGGATTTGAAAAAGAAACGCTCAGCAAGTTATCTGACTAAGGATATTACTCCTACAAGACGCCATTCTCATCCAAGTCTAGTTAGGCAGGGCAATCAACCTACCGCGCCTTTCCAAAAGGAAAATCCTGGTGAATTTGTCAAATATAGTCAAAAATTGACCCAGTCTCATTACATCTTGGCGGAAGAAGTGAGCAATATTTCGACTCAATCTGAGCCAAAAGAAACTTCAGGTCCAAAGAAAAATAATTATGATTTTCTGAAGAAGAGCCAAATCTACAATAAAAAGAATCAACAAAAAGAACAAGAACGTCAGGTTGCCCAAGAGTTGAATCTGACAAGAATTACTGAATAGGGGAGAAAACATGTCAAAGACATATCATTTTATCGGAATTAAGGGATCAGGGATGAGTGCCTTGGCCTTGATGTTGCATCAAATGGGGCATAAGGTACAGGGATCAGATGTTGAAAAGTACTACTTTACTCAACGTGGTCTTGAGCAGGCAGGGATTACTATTCTTCCTTTTGATGAAAAGAATCTAGACGGTGATATGGAAATTATCGCTGGAAATGCCTTTCGTCCAGATAACAACGTCGAAATTGCCTATGCGGACCAAAATGGAATCAGCTACAAACGTTACCATGAGTTCCTAGGTAGCTTTATGCGCGACTTTGTCAGCATGGGAGTTGCTGGAGCGCACGGCAAAACTTCAACGACAGGTATGTTGTCTCATGTCTTGTCTCACATTACAGATACTAGCTTTTTGATTGGGGATGGGACAGGTCGAGGATCAGCTAATGCCAAATATTTTGTCTTTGAATCTGACGAATATGAGCGTCACTTCATGCCCTACCACCCAGAATACTCTATTATCACCAATATTGACTTTGACCATCCAGACTATTTCACAAGTCTCGAGGATGTTTTCAATGCCTTTAACGACTATGCAAAACAAATTACCAAGGGTCTCTTTGTCTATGGTGAAGATGCAGAATTGCGTAAAATTACGTCTGATGCACCAATTTATTATTATGGTTTTGAAGCAGAAGGTAATGACTTTGTCGCTAGTGAGCTTCTTCGTTCAACAACTGGTTCAACCTTCACGGTTCACTTCCGTGGACAAGAATTGGGTCAATTCCACATCCCAACCTTTGGTCGTCACAATATCATGAATGCGACAGCCGTTATTGGTCTTCTTTACACAGCAGGATTTGATTTGAACTTGGTGCGTGAGCACTTGAAAACATTTGCCGGTGTTAAGCGTCGTTTTACTGAGAAAATTGTCAATGACACGGTGATTATCGATGACTTTGCCCACCATCCAACAGAAATTATTGCGACCTTGGATGCGGCTCGTCAGAAATACCCAAGCAAGGAAATTGTAGCAGTCTTCCAACCGCATACCTTTACAAGAACCATTGCCTTGTTGGACGAATTTGCCCACGCTTTGAATCAAGCGGATGCTGTTTACCTAGCGCAAATTTATGGATCTGCTCGTGAAGTGGACCATGGTGATGTCAAGGTAGAAGACCTAGCCAATAAAATCAATAAGAAACACCAAGTGATCACTGTTGAAAATGTTTCCCCACTCCTAGACCATGACAATGCTGTTTACGTCTTTATGGGAGCAGGAGATATCCAAACCTATGAATACTCATTTGAGCGACTCTTGTCTAACTTGACAAGCAATGTTCAGTAGGATTTTCCCATGGAAATTCCAATTAAGATCATTCAGGCAAGTAAGTCTGATTTGGCTGAGATAGAGACACTTCAGGCCACATCTTTTCCAGTTGAAAAGCAGCAACCTTCCCATATTTTAGAAGAAAGTATCCGTAAGTATGCGGATACCTTTCTTCTAGCTAGGGATGAAAATCAGCTTCTGGGCTATGTTCTAGGTGATCCTTACCCACATAATCCGAAATGTCTAGAAATACATTCTTTAGTCATCGAGGCTGACCATCAGAGACAGGGCTTGGGAACGCTTCTTCTTGCGGCTTTGAAAGATGTGGCAGTTGAGCTGGATTACAAAGCTATTCGTTTGAAGAGTCCGGATAAGTTGCTTTCCTATTTTGAAATGAACGGTTTTATTGATGAAGAAGAGACAGATTCGCTTTATGCAGCTAGTCAAGGTTTTAGTATGATTTGGTTTAATCTCTTTTTTAGGAGGCAAAATGGAAATTAGGAAAGCAAGATTAGAAGATTTGGATCGTATCGTTGAGATTGAACTAGAAAATTTCTCGATTGAAGAAGCCATTCCTCGCTCTGTTTTTGAGGCGCATTTGCGAGAAATTCAGACCTCTTTTCTAGTTGCAGAAAAAGAGGGTAAGATTATTGGTTATATAGAGGGACCAGTTGTCCCCCACCGCCATCTGCAAGATCAGTCTTTTACAGAAGATATACAAGATTATAGTCATGAGCCTGGTGGTTATATCTCTGTGACCTGTCTTTCTATTTCCAAGGAGGCACAGGGAATAGGACTAGGTCAGAAATTGCTAACAGCTTTGAAAGAACTAGCTCTTGAACACGAAAGAGAAGGCATTAACCTAACCTGTCATGACTATCTCATTACTTACTACGAAAAACATGGATTTGTCAATGAAGGCCAGTCCCAGTCAACCTTTGCAGGAGAAACCTGGTATGATATGGTCTGGGAAGCTAAAAAATAAGCTAGAAGAGCATGCTAGGTTGCTTTTCTTTCGTTTTTAAGATATAATATTATGGATTGTCAACGAGGAGGATAAACTTTTGAGTGAAAAGCCAAGAGAAGACGAAAAATTAAGCTTTAAAGAGCAGATTTTACGCGATTTAGAAAAAGTAAAACGTAATGAAGGGACTCGCCAAGAGGCCACTGAACTTGCAGAGAAAAAAGAAGCTCTATTTGTCCCTGAAACAAAACTCGCAGATGAAGATGTTATGGTTGCATCCCTATCAGCTGTTGAAAAAATTATGGAGAATGCGCCACGTGTTCCAAAACATCCTAGTGAGGATATGCCTGCATCACCGGCAGATGAATCAAGAGTAGAAGCTCCGATTACTCCTCGTCACCCTAGTCAAGATGTTCCAGCTTCACCAGTTGAAGCAAGTCCATCAAGACCGGTTCCAAGGCCAGAGACTAATCGTCCACAAAAGGTCGAAGAAGATTTCAACGTAACTCCAACAAGAGTAGCTGTTTCTTATAAGACTGAAGCTAAAAAAGAGCCTCAGAAAGAAGTAACAAAACCAGAACCAGTTATGGAAACGGAAGCTGTTGAAGTCATTTCTGAAACTCCGAGTCGTAGTCGTCGTGAGACTGTTAAACCTGTCAAGAAGAAAAAATCACATTTGAAGGCTTTCTTCATTTCTCTACTGATTTTCCTTGCCTTGATTTCGGCAGGTGGTTACTTTGGTTATCAGTACGTCCAGTCATCTTTATTACCAGTTGACGCTAATTCTAAGAAGTATGTAACCGTTCAAATCCCGGAAGGAGCCAATGTCCAAGAGATTGGCTCAGCACTTGAAAATTCTGGTGTGATTAAACACGGAGTGATTTTTGCTTTCTATGCCAAATATAAAAATTATTCAGATTTGAAGGCTGGTTATTACAATTTGCAAAAGAGCATGAGTACAGAGGATATCATTAAGGAACTCCAGAAAGGTGGTACTCCTGAACCTCAAGAACCTTCACTCGCAGATTTGACTATTCCAGAAGGATATACCATTGATCAAATTGCCCAAGCTGTAGGCCAATTACAAGGTGAATTTAAAGAACCTTTGACAGCGGAAGCTTTCTTGGCTAAAGTGCAAGATGACAACTTTATCAGTCAAGAAGTTGCTAAATATCCAAACCTACTCGAAAGCTTGCCAACGAAAGAAAGTGGGGCTCGTTACCGTTTGGAAGGTTATCTTTTCCCAGCGACCTACTCTATCAAGGAAAGCACAACTATTGAAAGTTTGATTGATGAGATGTTGGCAGCTATGGATAAGACCTTGACTCCGCACTATAGTGCAATTAAGTCTAAAAACTTGACAGTTAATGAATTGCTAACAATTGCTTCACTTGTTGAAAAAGAAGGAGCTAAGACCGAAGACCGTAAGTTGATTGCAGGTGTCTTCTACAATCGTTTGAACCTTGGTATGCCACTTCAAAGCAATATTGCAATCTTGTATGCCCAAGGGAAACTTGGTCAAAATATTAGCCTAGCAGACGATGCTGGAATTGACACATCGATTAATTCACCATACAATGTTTATACCAAACCTGGTTTGATGCCTGGTCCAGTAGATAGTCCAAGTCAGGACGCGATTGAAGCAAGTATTAACCAAACAAAGAGTGAGAACCTCTACTTTGTAGCCAATGTTACAGATGGTAAAGTCTATTACGCAGTGACACAGGAAGAACATGATCGTAATGTAGCTGAGCACGTCAATAGCAAACTTACTCAAAATAGTAGTTCAAACTAAGACTACAAAAATGAGAATCTCAGATAGAGATTCAATACTATCGAAAGAAAGTTGAGAAAAATGGCAGAAAAAACATATCCTATGACCCTTGCGGAAAAGGAAAAACTTGAAAAAGAATTAGAAGAATTGAAATTGGTCCGCCGACCAGAAGTGGTAGAACGCATAAAGATTGCTCGTTCATATGGTGACCTTTCAGAAAACAGTGAATACGAAGCGGCTAAGGATGAACAAGCCTTTGTTGAAGGACAAATCTCTAGCTTGGAAACAAAAATCCGTTATGCTGAAATCGTCAATAGCGACTCAGTTGCCGATGATGAAGTGGCGATTGGAAAAACAGTCACTATCCAAGAAATTGGTGAGGACGAAGAAGAAGTTTATATTATCGTAGGTTCAGCCGGTGCAGATGCCTTTGCGGGTAAAGTTTCAAATGAAAGCCCAATTGGACAAGCCTTGATTGGTAAGAAAACAGGTGATACAGCAACCATTGAAACACCTGTTGGTAGCTATGATGTAAAAATCTTGAAGGTTGAAAAAACAGCCTAAAAATAGAAAAAAGGAGTGGGGAGGCAGTGCGCTTCACTCACTCCTTTTTCCATTTTAAATTGAATTGGAGACGTTATGAGTTCAAAGAAGAAAAAAAATAAGATGGAGCGTGGTCTGACCAATCGTCACGTGCAGGTTATGGCCATTGCTGGAACAATCGGAACAGGACTCTTTTTGGGAGCAGGTCGCTCTATCAGCTTAACAGGTCCTTCCATTGTACTGATTTATATGATTACTGGGGCTTTCATGTTCCTCATGATGCGTGCGGTTGGGGAAATGCTTTATCAGGATCCTGAGCAACATACCTTTATTAACTTTATCACGCGCCATTTGGGCAAGGGCTGGGGTTATTTCTCGGTTTGGTCTTACTGGCTATCCGTTGTCTTTATCGGTATGGCGGAAATCACAGCCATCTCTCACTATGTTCAGTTCTGGTTTCCTAGCTGGCCAAGTTGGATGATTGAGATTGGATTTTTGACTATTCTAGCCTTGGTCAATTTGATTGCGGTGAAACTTTTTGGGGAAGTTGAGTTTTGGTTTGCTATGGTCAAGATTGTGGCTATTTTAGCTATGATTGCCACAGGAGTCTTTATGGTCTTGACAGGCTTTAAGACACCACATGGAGTAGCAAGTTTGGCTAATATCGCCGACAATTTCTCACTATTTCCTAATGGTGGAGTTAACTTTGTCATGGCCTTCCAGATGGTTTTCTTTGCCTATCTCATGATTGAGTTTATCGGGGTAACGACTTCAGAAACAAAAAATCCACGTCAGGTCTTGCCAAAAGCCGTTAAGGAAATTCCTTTGCGTATCGCCTTTTTCTATGGAGGTGCTCTCTTAGCCATCATGGCTATCATTCCGTGGCGTGAACTTGCATCGGCTGATTCTCCCTTTGTTACAGTGTTTGAATTGGCAGGAGTCAAGTGGGCAGCAGCCTTGATTAACTTTGTCGTCTTGACGTCAGCAGCATCTGCCCTTAACTCAACTCTCTACTCAACAGGTCGTCATTTGTATCAGATTGCCCATGATTCGCCAAATCGCTTCCTAAAAGCAATTAAGGCAGATACTCTCTCTCGCCACAACGTGCCACAAAATGCCATCATTGCCTCAGCAATCTTGATTGCCCTAGCAGCCTTTATCAACATCTTGCCAGGTGTGTCGGATGCCTTTGCCTTGATTACGGCATCATCATCAGGTGTCTATATCGCCATTTATATCTTGATTATGGTGGCTCACCTTAAATACCGCAAGTCACAGGACTTTATGGCGGACGGCTATCTCATGCCCCATTATCGTTTCCTAAATCCCTTAACCATGCTCTTCTTTGTCTTTGTCTTTGTAACTCTCTTTCTACAAGAGTCTACATTTGTCGGAGCAATCGGTTCAGCTATCTGGATTATCGGTTTTGGGATTTACAGCCAGTGGAAATTTAGAAAATAGATTTGAAACTCATCAACTCAGGTTGGTGAGTTTTTGCTAGTTTGACAGTCTATTGAAATAAGACTATAATCAAGCTGTATCAGTTTTCGAGGAGGTTTAGATGTACTTTAGATTGGAAAATAAAGAATCCCATAAATCACAAGAAATAGGGAATCTGATTCGTGTTTATAACCGTTCAAAAAGAGAAGAATCTGAAAGTGAGCCACTTAATCTTTATGTCGAAGATGAAAAGGGCAATCTCCTGGCAGGTTTGATAGCAGAGACTTTTGGAAATTGGCTAGAAATCGAATATTTGTTTGTGAAAGAGGAGCTACGAGGACAAGGAATTGGTTCGAAACTACTGCAACAAGCAGAAAATGAAGCTAAGAATCGAAATTGTCGTTTTGCTTTTGTCAATACCTACCAGTTTCAAGCCCCAGATTTTTATCTAAGTCATGGCTACAAGGAAGTTTTTACCTTGCAAGACTATCCCTACACAGGACAAAGATACTATTACCAAAAGGATTTGTGACCTAGACTTCTATCCTTTGAAGAGGAGCTTAGCTAAGTATCAAATAAGAACGAATACTCTTTATCATGTAAGATGATAGAGAGTTTTTTTGTTAATAAAATATTACAAAATGAAATTTATATATTGCATTAAGTTAGATATATGGTATAATGTTTTTAAAAGAAGCGCAACTTTTTAAGAATGTGAAGGAGGACGCTAGTGGCTAAAAATTTAAAATTAAAATTAGCTCGGGTGGAGCGTGATTTAACACAAGGGGATTTGGCAGAAGCTGTGGGCGTTACTAGGCAGACTATAGGCTTGATTGAAGCTGGGAAATACAATCCTAGTCTCTCCCTCTGCCAGTCCATTTGCAGATGCTTAGGAAAAACATTAGACCAACTATTTTGGGAGGAAGAAGATGAAAAATAGAAAAAAACTTGTGATCAAAGATGAACGTACAGAAAAATTGGATGGAAAGATTTCAGGAGAAATTCTTTTGGGAATGTGCCTATTTTTGGCACTGGAAATTTTTGCCAAAGTTTATATTTTTAATTTAACGCTTCTATCCTATTCACCAGAATTACTTTTATTGATTGGAGTAGGTTTGTATGCCATTATTCGCCGCATATATGTAGGAATTGATATTCGAGATATTATTGAGAATACTGGAAAAGAAAGAATTTTATCTGCTTTGGGATTTTCTATAGTGATTTTATTGATTGATATCATAGGCAATCGCGAGGAACTGGTCAGTCTATTGACTTGGAAGTACTCCCTAAAAGTGGTTCTAGCAGTTATCATCTATCTCGTTGGGAGTTATTCTATGGATAGAGTTATCCTATACTTGAATCGCAGAAATCAGCAAGTTTGGGAGGAAGAAGATGAAAAATAGATTTTTTTATTATCAATTACTAGACGAAAGAGAAGAACAACTGATCAATAAAGCGGGGGCTGAAAGTTTCTATATCTCTATAGCTTTCTTGATTTTATCTTATATGATTGCAGTATTAGCACCAAGTCTTTTTAATCCGAGAATGATTCTCATCACTATCATTATTGGAACTTCTTACTTTTTCGGCCGTGCTCGAGATTTTGGTGTGACCTACTATAGTCGTTTTCATTTTACGATTTTGGGTTGTTTTTTCCTAACCTTGGCGATTACAACTCTCTTGATGTTGCAGAATTATCAATTCAATATAGACATTTATCAGCACAATCCTTTGAATCCTAAATACCTGTCCGCTTGGGCTATTACTTATGTCATTTACCTTCCTTGGGTCTTTATTGGCAATCTCGGTTTGAAGAGTTATGGAGAATGGGCTCAGAAAAAGTTTGAACAAGACATGGATGAACTGGAGAGTGGAGAATAGCTTGTTACTTTTTTCTCAATCCAAATAAAATGTGATATAATAGTACTAATTTATTGGAATACATGAAAGTTTTTGAAAATTTTTATGGGTTTCTAGTTAAGGAAGTAGGAAAAGTATGTATCCAGATGATAGTTTGACATTGCACACGGACTTGTACCAGATTAACATGATGCAGGTTTACTTTGACCAAGAAATTCACAATAAAAAGGCGGTTTTTGAGGTTTATTTCCGCCAACAGCCTTTTAAGAACGGCTATGCAATTTTTGCAGGTTTGGAAAGAATTGTGAGTTATCTTGAAGACCTGCGTTTTTCAGATAGTGATATTGCCTATTTGGAATCACTAGGCTATCATGGGGCATTCTTGGACTATCTCCGCAATTTCAAGTTGGAGTTGACCGTTCGTTCTGCCCAAGAAGGGGATTTGGTTTTTGCTAATGAACCGATTGTGCAGGTGGAAGGCCCTCTAGCCCAATGTCAATTGGTCGAAACGGCTCTTTTGAACATCGTCAACTACCAGACATTAGTGGCGACTAAGGCAGCTCGTATTCGCTCGGTTATTGAAGATGAACCCTTGATGGAGTTTGGGACACGTCGGGCTCAAGAAATGGATGCAGCTATCTGGGGAACACGCGCAGCGGTGATTGGTGGTGCCAATGGCACCAGCAACGTGCGCGCTGGTAAACTCTTTGACATTCCTGTTTTGGGGACCCATGCCCATGCCTTGGTACAGGTTTATGGTAACGACTATGAGGCCTTTAAGGCTTATGCTGCGACCCACAAAAATTGTGTCTTTCTTGTAGATACCTATGACACCCTTCGCATCGGTGTACCAGCTGCCATTCAGGTGGCGCGTGAGCTGGGTGACCAGATTAACTTTATGGGTGTGCGGATTGACTCAGGGGATATTGCCTACATTTCCAAGAAAGTCCGTCAGCAACTGGACGAGGCTGGATTTACAGAGGCTAAGATTTATGCTTCAAATGACCTAGATGAAAATACCATCCTCAACCTCAAGATGCAAAAAGCCAAGATTGATGTCTGGGGTGTGGGAACCAAGCTGATTACAGCCTATGATCAGCCAGCTCTTGGGGCAGTTTATAAGATTGTTGCAATTGAAGATGAAAATGGGAACATGCGCAATACGATTAAGCTGTCAAATAATGCTGAAAAAGTGTCTACGCCAGGTAAGAAGCAGGTGTGGCGCATTACCAGTCGTGAAAAAGGCAAGTCAGAAGGCGATTATATCACTTATGATGGCGTAGATGTTGCCAGCATGACAGAAATCAAGATGTTCCATCCGACCTATACCTACATCAAGAAGACGGTTCGTAATTTTGATGCTGTGCCTCTCTTGGTGGATATCTTCAAAGACGGAAAATTGATTTACAACCTGCCTAGCCTGACTGAGATTCAGGATTATGCTCGTAAGGAATTTGACAAGCTTTGGGATGAGTACAAGCGTGTGCTCAATCCGCAGCACTATCCAGTGGATTTGGCTCGTGATGTATGGCAAGACAAGATGGACTTGATAGACAAAATGCGCAAGGAAGCCCTTGGTGAAGGAGAAGAAGAATGAGTTTGCAAGAAACGATTATCCAAGAGCTGGGTGTCAAACCAGTGATTGATGCCCAGGAAGAAATCCGTCGTTCCATTGATTTTTTAAAAAGATACTTGAAAAAACATCCCTTCCTAAAAACTTTTGTACTAGGGATTTCTGGAGGACAAGATTCAACCTTAGCAGGACGATTGGCTCAATTAACTATGGAAGAACTGCGAGCAGAAACGGGAGATGACAGCTACAAATTTATCGCTGTCCGCCTGCCATACGGAGTGCAAGCTGATGAAGCAGATGCTCAAAAAGCCCTAGCCTTTATCCAGCCAGATGTCAGCTTGGTTGTGAATATCAAGGAATCAGCCGACGCCATGACGGCAGCAGTCGAAGCGACAGGTAGTCCTGTTTCAGACTTCAACAAGGGCAATATCAAGGCTCGTTGCCGTATGATTGCCCAATATGCCCTTGCTGGTTCCCATAGTGGAGCGGTCATTGGAACAGACCATGCTGCGGAAAATATCACAGGTTTCTTTACCAAGTTTGGTGACGGTGGTGCGGATATTCTCCCTCTTTACCGACTCAATAAACGCCAAGGAAAACAACTATTGAAGGAACTTGGTGCAGACTCAGCACTTTATGAAAAAATCCCAACAGCAGACCTTGAAGAAGATAAACCAGGTCTAGCTGACGAAGTGGCCCTCGGAGTCACTTATGAAGAGATTGACGACTACCTAGAAGGCAAAACAATCAGCCCAGAAGCCCAAGCGACTATTGAAAACTGGTGGCACAAAGGCCAACATAAACGCCACCTACCCATCACCGTATTTGATGATTTTTGGGAGTGAAAACCTCCAGTGGATCTTTTTATCCCGAGTTTAGAAATAAGAAAACGAGAAAGGTCGGGGTAACTTGAACCCCGAGTCTAGAAACGAGAAAGTAAAACAAGTTTCAATGGAGATTGGACATAGAATCATCTATCAGAAAGCGAGGTAGCGTCATGAAAGCAATCGGTACGCAAATATTACAGACAGATCGTTTAATCTTGCGAAGATTTTTGGAAAGTGATGCAGAAGCCATGTTTCAGAATTGGGCTTCGTCCGCTGAAAATCTAACCTACGTCACTTGGGATCCTCATCCTGATGTCAAGGTGACTCGAAATTCGATTCGCAATTGGGTTGCCTCCTATGCCAATCCCAACTATTACAAATGGGCCATTTGTCTCAAAGAAAACCCGGAGCAGGTAATAGGAGATATCAGCATCGTTGCAATAGATGAGAATGATTCTTCTTGTGAAATTGGCTATGTGCTAGGCAAGGTTTACTGGGGACATGGGTTTATGACAGAAGCCTTGAAAGCTGTCTTGGACTTCTGTTTTACTCAAGCAGGTTTTCAAAAAGTTAGAGCTCGATATGCCAGTCTCAATCCAGCTTCAGGTCGTGTCATGGAGAAGGCTGGAATGTCCTATCTAAAGACTATTAGCAATGGTGTAGAGAGAAAAGGCTATCTTGCGGACCTTATTTATTATCAGATAAGTAGGGAAGACTAGTGAATTTTCCTTTCAGTTTCCATCAAAGTCAGGCTTTGTCTGGCTTTTTTTGCAACATTTTTTACATAACCTGATTAAATTCCTATTTTTCCCTATCATTGTCCCTGTTTTTTCTGGAATTTTGGGGCTATAATAGTTTTATCAAATCAAAGAATGGAGGAAGGCAATGGATAATATAATCTTTTTTATCAGTGTGTTTCTTGCTGGAATTCTTTCCTTCTTTTCTCCTTGTATCTTACCCTTGTTACCGGTTTATGCAGGGGTCTTGTTGGATGACGAAGATGGTGCTCAGGCTTCTAGTGGAAAATATTCAATCTCACTTGTTAGTCTATTGAGAACTTTGGCCTTTATAGCAGGGATTTCCTTTATT
Source organism: Streptococcus mitis (assembly GCF_946188685.1). Taxonomy (GTDB): domain Bacteria; phylum Bacillota; class Bacilli; order Lactobacillales; family Streptococcaceae; genus Streptococcus; species Streptococcus mitis_CC. The sequence continues at coordinate 36,457 of NZ_CAMHWH010000009.1, read as the reverse complement.
TTTATCTTGCTGGGTTATGGAGCTGTTTTTTTAGGCAATTTGCTGTATGCTTCTTGGTTTCAGTATGTGACGGGTGCGGTTATCATTCTCTTGGGCTTGCACCAGATGGAAGTCTTACATTTGAAGGGACTCTACAAGGAAAGAAGGCTACAATTAAAGAGACAAGGGCAAAAGGGTAACGGCTATAGTCAGGCATTTTTACTGGGCTTGACCTTTAGTTTTGCCTGGACGCCATGTGTGGGGCCGGTTCTTGGCTCTGTTTTGACTTTAGCGGCTTCAGGTGGTTCAGGTGCCTGGCAGGGAGCTGGTCTCATGTTAATCTATACGCTGGGTTTGGCTCTACCATTTTTGGCTCTAGCTCTTGCCTCCAGCTATGTTTTGAAACATTTCCGAAAACTCCATCCTTATCTAGGAACCCTCAAAAAAGTGGGTGGTTTCCTCATTATCGTGATGGGAATTTTGGTGCTTTTGGGAAATGCTTCTATTTTGACAAGATTATTTGAATAGAGAGGAAAAAGAAATGAAAAAATGGCAAACATGTCTCCTTGGAGTAGGCTCAATCTGTTGCTTGGCAGCCTGTTCGGCTAAAAATATGTCAGACGAATCTACTATGAAGGAGCAAACAAAAACAGAACAAGTCAGTGGGCGAACTGCCACCAAGGGTCAGGCAGTTGCTGATTTTGAACTGACGGGAGTAGATGGTAAAACCTACCGCTTGTCTAATTATAAGGGCAAGAAAGTCTATCTTAAATTCTGGGCTTCTTGGTGTTCCATCTGTCTAGCCAGCCTTCCTGATACGGATGAAATTGCTAAAGATGCTGGTGATGATTATGTGGTCTTGACGGTAGTGTCTCCTGAACACAAGGGAGAACAAGCTGAAGCAGACTTTAAGAACTGGTACAAGGGCTTGGATTATAAACATTTCCCAGTTCTAATTGACCCGTCAGGTAAACTTTTGGAAAGTTATGGTGTTCGTTCTTACCCAACTCAAGCCTTTATAGACAAGGAAGGCAAGCTGGTCAAAACGCAACCAGGTTTTATGGATAAGGATATGATTTTAAAAACATTGAAAGAAATGGGGTAGCGAAAGGTCATGAATGATAAAGTAAAATTGTTTGTCTTGGCAGGAATTTTTGTCCTAGCTATAAGTGGTTTCTATTTTCTATTGATGCGAAATGCAGGGCAGACAGATAGCTCGCAAATTGAGAAAGCATCAGTTAGCCAAGGAGGAAAAACAGTGAAAAAAACAGAAGTTAGCAAAGACGCAGACTTGCACGAAATTTATCTGGCTGGAGGTTGTTTCTGGGGAGTGGAGGAATATTTCTCACGCGTTCCCGGTGTGACAGATGCCGTATCAGGTTATGCGAATGGTAGAGGGGAAACAACCAAGTACGAATTGATTAACCAAACAGGTCATGCGGAGACTGTCCATGTTACCTATGATGCCAAGCAAATTTCCCTCAAGGAAATCCTGCTTCACTATTTCCGCATTATCAATCCAACCAGCAAAAATAAACAAGGAAATGATGTAGGAACCCAGTACCGTACTGGTGTTTATTACACAGATGACAAGGATTTAGAGGTGATTAACCAAGTTTTTGATGAGGTGGCTAAGAAATACGATCAACCTCTAGCAGTTGAAAAGGAGACCTTGAAAAATTTTGTAGTGGCTGAGGATTACCACCAAGACTATCTCAAGAAAAATCCAAATGGCTACTGCCATATCAATGTCAATCAGGCGGCCTATCCCGTCATCGATGCCAGCAAATATCCCAAACCAAGTGATGAGGAATTGAAAAAGACCTTGTCACCTGAGGAGTATGCAGTCACCCAGAAAAATCAAACAGAACGAGCTTTTTCAAACCGTTACTGGGATAAATTTGAATCTGGTATCTATGTGGATGTAGCAACTGGTGAACCTCTCTTTTCATCAAAGGATAAGTTTGAGTCTGGTTGTGGCTGGCCTAGTTTTACCCAACCCATCAGTCCAGATGTTGCCACCTACAAGGAAGATAAGTCTTACAATATGACACGCATGGAAGTGCGAAGCCGAGTTGGAGATTCTCACCTTGGCCATGTCTTTACGGACGGCCCACAGGACAAGGGTGGCTTGCGCTACTGTATCAATAGTCTCTCTATCCGCTTTATTCCCAAAGACCAAATGGAAGAAAAAGGCTACGCTTATTTACTAGATTATGTTGATTAAGAGGGCTTTCCTAAGCAGTTAGAGGAGAATTTTGCTATACTGATACTAGTAAGTGACAAAGGAGAGAAGCATGACCTATACAATCTTAATCGTAGAAGATGAATATCTGGTAAGACAAGGATTGACCAAGCTGGTCAATGTAGCAGTCTACGATATGGAAATCATCGGTCAAGCTGAAAATGGAAGGCAGGCTTGGGAATTGATACAAAAGCAGGTGCCAGATATTATTTTAACCGATATCAACATGCCTCAGCTAAATGGGATCCAGTTGGCCAGTCTGGTCCGAGAAACCTATCCTCAGGTGCATTTGGTCTTTTTAACAGGCTACGATGATTTTGATTATGCCTTGTCTGCTGTCAAACTAGGTGTGGATGATTACCTACTCAAGCCCTTTTCTCGTCAGGATATCGAGGAAATGTTGGGGAAAATCAAGCAAAAGTTGGATAAGGAAGAAAAGGAAGAGCAATTACAAGATCTATTGACTGATAAGTTTGAGGGAAATATGGCTCAGAAAATCCAGTCTCATCTGGCTGATAACCAGTTTAGTTTAAAGTCTTTGGCTAGTGACTTGGGCTTTAGCCCGACTTATCTGAGTTCTTTGATTAAGAAAGAATTGGGCCTGCCTTTTCAGGATTATCTGGTGAGAGAACGTGTCAAACAAGCCAAGCTCTTGCTTTTAACTACAAATCTGAAGATTTATGAGATAGCAGAGAAGGTTGGTTTTGAAGATATGAACTATTTTACCCAACGTTTTAAACAGATTGCAGGTGTGACACCTCGTCAGTTTAAGAAGGGGGAAGGTCGATGAAGCGTTCTTCTCTCCTAGTCAGAATGGTTATTTCCATCTTTCTGGTCTTTCTCATTCTCCTAGCTCTGGTTGGGACTTTCTACTATCAATCTAGTTCTTCAGCCATTGAGGCTACTATTGAGGGCAATAGCCAAACGACTATCAGTCAGACTAGCCACTTTATCCAGTCTTATATCAAAAAATTAGAAACCACCTCGACTAGTTTGACCCAGCAGGCAGATGTCCTAGCCTATTCTGAGAATCCCAGTCAAGACAAGGTCAAGGGAATTCGAGATCTATTTTTGACTATCTTGAATGCAGACCAGGACTTGAAAACTGTTGTGCTTGTGACTAAATCCGGTCAGGTCATTTCTACAGATGACAGTGTGCAGATGAAAACTTCTTCTGATATGATGGCTGAGGATTGGTATCAAAAGGCTATTCATCAGGGAGCCATGCCCGTTTTGACTCCAGCTCGTAAATCAGATAGTCAGTGGGTCATTTCTGTCACCCAAGAACTTCTTGATGCAAAGGGGGGCAATCTTGGCGTGCTTCGCTTGGATATTTCCTACGAAACTCTGGAAGCCTATCTAAATCAACTTCAGTTGGGTCAGCAGGGTTTTGCCTTTATCATCAATGAAAACCATGAATTTGTCTACCATCCTCAACATACAGTTTATAGTTCGTCTAGCGAAATGGCGGCCATGAAACCCTATATTGAGACAGTGCAGGGCTATACTCCAGATCACAAATCCTACGTCAGTCAGGAAAAGATAGCAGGAACTGATTGGACGGTGCTTGGCGTGTCTTCGTTGGAGAAGTTAGACCAGGTTAGGAGTCAACTCATGTGGACCTTGCTTGGGGCCAGTATCACCTCTCTTCTTGCCTGTCTCTGCTTGGTGTGGCTTAGTCTTAAACGCTGGATTTCTCCTCTGAATGACTTGAGAGAAACCATGCTGGAGATTGCTTCTGGTGGTCAGAATCTTCGTGCCAAGGAAACTGGTGCCCATGAACTGAGAGAAGTGACTCGTCAGTTCAATGCCATGCTGGATCAGATTAATCAGTTGATGGCAGCTATTCGCAGGCAGGAAGAAGCAACCCGCCAGTATGAACTTCAAGCCTTGTCGAGTCAGATTAATCCGCATTTCCTCTATAATACCTTGGACACTATTATCTGGATGGCTGAATTTCAGGATAGTCAGCGTGTGGTGCAGGTGACCAAGTCCTTGGCTACCTACTTCCGCTTGGCGCTCAATCAAGGCAAGGACTTGATTTGCCTGTCTGACGAAATCAATCATGTCCGCCAGTATCTCTTTATCCAGAAACAACGTTATGGGGATAAGCTGGAATATGAGATTGAGGAAAATCCTGCCTTTGATAAGCTAGTCTTGCCCAAGTTGGTGCTACAACCCTTGGTAGAAAATGCCCTTTACCATGGCATTAAGGAAAAGGAAGGTCAGGGACATATTAAAGTTTCTGTTCAGAAACAGGATTCAGGATTGATCATCCGCATTGAGGATGATGGGGTTGGTTTCCAAGATGCTAGCGATAGTAGTCAAAGCCAACTCAAACGTGGGGGAGTTGGTCTTCAAAATGTTGATCAACGGCTCAAACTTCACTTTGGAGAACATTACCAAATGAAGATTGATTCTATTACCTCAAAAGGTACGACAGTTGAAATATACATAAATAGAATAGAAACTAGTTAACTCCCAGTCAATTCTGGGAGTTTTATGCGTAATTGGGCAAGCTTTCTAGGTTGTCTATCTTGCTAAAACGTAGAAAAAACGATATGATAGATAATGACAAAAGAGGTATCAAGTATGAAGGAAAAAGACATTCAAAGAGAAACAAGCCAGATTGTAAACGATGTATTAGAAAAGGCCAATTTGAAACAAGAATCTATCTTTGTTTTAGGCCTTTCTTCTAGTGAAGTGATAGGTGGTCAGATTGGCAAGGAATCTAGCCAAGAAATTGGGGAAATCATCGTGAAGACCATCCTAGATATCCTAGAGGAAAAAGGAATTCATCTAGCTGTTCAAGGTTGTGAACATGTCAATCGGGCCCTCGTCGTTGAACGTCAGGTGGCAGAGCAGTTTGGTCTGGAAATCGTCAGTGTCCTTCCTACCCTTCATGCAGGAGGGTCAGGTCAGTTGGCAGCCTTCAAGTTTATGCAAGATCCAGTTGAGGTTGAATTTATCAAGGCTCATGCTGGATTGGATATCGGAGACACTGCAATTGGTATGCATGTCAAGCATGTTCAGGTTCCGATTCGCCCTCTTTTGAGAGAAATTGGGCATGCCCATGTAACGGCTCTTGCTAGCCGTCCAAAATTAATTGGAGGTGCGCGTGCGCATTATCCACAAGATTCTATCAGAAAGTCGTGAGAATGAAAAAAACAAAACAACAACTAGAAAAAATCACCAAATATTCGATTCGTAAGCTAACTGTTGGGGTAGGTCCTGTAGCAATCGGGGCCTTCCTTTTTGGTGCTAGTACTCTTTCAGTAGATAAGGTACAAGCCAATGAAGTTGGTGGAGCTCATAGCGTTCATTACCGTTATTTGGCGGAGCAGGAATTGACTGAGTCTGAAAAAGCCCTGATTCATCATGAGGTTCCAACAGAATTTCAAGATGAAGATATTCTTTATGTAGTTTATCGTAAGAAGGCAACTACCAGTCAACAACTTCCTTATACAGGAAGTAAGGAACTAGCTTTGGCAGGTCTTGGCTTGGCAACGGCTTCTCTAGCAGTCTTTTTGGTGTCCAAAAAAGGTCGTAGAGAAGTTCTAGGTGTTCTCTTGATTGGTTCTTTAGGAGCCAGCACCTTTGTACCTTATGGGACATTCGCATTTGAAAATAAAGAATTGCTTTCTTATAACCAAACTATTTCAGCCTCTACACATGAAGGCTTGGCTGAAGGGATTATCCATATTGATGGCTATGAATACATTGGCTACTTTAAGGAAGCAGAACTCCATCCATCAAGACCAGCTTCAGCTGAACAGACTCAGTTGCCAGTAGAGAAGCAAAGTTCAAAAGAAATCGAGAAAACTGAAGTCGTTCAAGAAAGACCTGCTGTTGCTCCAGAAACTATCGTTGAGAATCCTGTAGTAGAGAATCCAGTTGCTCCTGCTATTGAAGAAAAACCAGTTTCTGAGAAGCCTCAGACAAGACAGGAAGAGAGCTTGGTGGAGATTCCGTTTGAAACAGTCACAAATCCAGATGCGAATCTAGCAGAAGGACAGACTCGTATCGTCGCAGCTGGAGTAAATGGTCAGCGTCGCCTTGTAAGCAAAGTTTCGATGGTCAACGGTCAAGAAGTTAGAGAAGTCATCGAAGACCAAGTAGTCCAAAATCCTGTGTCGCAAGTCATTGCAGTCGGAACTAAGAAAGAGGTGCAACCTGCTCCAACTCCAGTACCACAAGCTGAACCAAGTCACCAAGTAGCTAAAGGTACACAAGAAGAAGGTAAGACAGGACAATCCTTAACGCAACCAGAATTGCCAGAGGCTTCAGTAGAAGCAAAAGGAACCCAAGAAGAAGGTAAAGAAGGTCAATCCTTAACACAACCAGAATTGCCAGAGGCTCCAGTAGAAGCAAAAGGAACTCAAGAAGAAGGTAAGGCAGGACAAGCTCTAACACAGCCAGAATTGCCAGAGGCTCCAGTTGAAGTAAAAGGTACACAAGAGGAAGGCAAAGCAGGTCAAGCTCTTGTACAAGAACCGTTACCTGAGTACAAAGTAACTGAGGGAACCCTTGTTGAAACATCGACTACAGACCTAGACTACAAAACTGAAACGACTGAGGATCCAACTAAGTATACGGACGAAGAAACTGTCGTAAGAAATGGAGAAAAAGGTAGTCAAGTTACTAAAACAACTTATAAAACAGTAGAAGGTGTTAAAACTGACCAAGTTCTTTCAACTAGCACAGAAGTTGCCAAGGAGCCTGTAAACCAACAGGTAAGTCGTGGGATAAAACCAATTGAAGGAACTCTTGTAGAAGAAAGTCTTGAAAAGATTCCATTTAAGGAAGTTGTTAAAGAAGATGACCAACTGAAAAAAGGCTTAGAAGTTGTAGCTCAAGAAGGAAAAGAAGGCCAGAAAAAAATCACCAAGACCTTTAATACCATTAAGGGAGTTAAAACAGAGGACGCTCCAAAAGTTACAGAGGAAATCCTTGAGGCACCTCAAGACAAAATTTTGAAACGTGGTACCAAGAGCTTTGAAAAACCAGTATTGACCATCACAGCAGTTGAGCCTAAGGATTTGAAACGGACTTCAGATGTTAAGTATAGTCTAGAAAATCCAAGTAAGGCAGCCATTAAATCTATTACCTTAACTCTGAAAAAAGGTGATGAGATTGTCAAAACCTTGAATGTTTCACCAGATGACTTGACAACTACCCTGACAGATTTACAGTACTACAAGGATTATAAACTTGAAACGAAGATGGTTTATGACCGTGGTGAGGGTGATGAGGAAGAGGTTCTGAAGGAAGAACCGCTAAGAATTGACCTCAAAAAAGTTGAAATCAAAAACATCAAAGAAACAAGCTTGATGAGTGTGGACGCTGATGGTAATGAAACAGATACTAGTTTATTGACAGCAAAACCAGCTGATGTTGCTCCACTTTATTTACGAGTGACCACTCATGACAATAAAATAACAAGACTGGCTGTTGACAAGATTGAAGAAGTAGAAAAAGACGGAAAAACTTTATACAAAGTTACTGCCAAAGCACCTGATTTGATTCAACGGAATGCTGACAACACACTGAACGAAGAGTATGTTCATTACTTTGAAAAACAATTACCAAAGATTGGAAATGTCTATTACAACTTTAAAGAACTCATTGAGGATATGCAAAAAGACCCAACTAGTGAGTTTAAACTTGGTGCAGATTTGAATGCTGCCAATGTTCCAACACCAAGTAAACAGTATGTAACAGGAACGTTTAAAGGTAAGTTATCTAGTGATGGGGATAACCGCTTTACAATTCATAACCTAGCGCGTCCACTATTCAACCGAGTTGAAAACGCTCATATTCATGACTTCAATCTAGGTAATGTCGATATCAACATGCCTTGGGCTAATAAGACAGCACCGCTTGGTGATATGTTTAAAAAGTCAACGATTGAAAACATTAAAGTAACAGGTAATGTTGTAGGTAACAATGATGTTACTGGTATGGTCAATAAACTGGATGAATCCAATATGCGTAATGTAGCCTTTATTGGTAATATTACAAGTGTAGGTAATGCAGGATGGTGGTCTGGTGGACTTGTTAGCGAAAGCTGGAGAAGTAATACAGACAACTCTTACATTGATGCATATATTAAAGGGAATAAAGCTAAGGTCGGTGGCCTTGTTGCTAAATTGAATCACGGTGATAACCCAATGGACGTTAGTGCATGGGGACGTCTGAAGAATTCCGTGGCAAAAGGTACGATTGATGTGAAAGAACCTCTTGAAACAGGTGGTCTGCTTCATTCTAACTGGTCGTGGGGGCTTGCTGAAAATAACGTTACCATGATGAAAGTGAAGAATGGTGGTGAGATTCTTTACGGTTCTCGTGATGCAGAGGATGATGATTACTTTGGTGCAAACTGGGTTCGAAATAATAATGTATTCGTTAATGGTGTAAGTGAAGGTAAACAATCATATTCTCGCTCTAGTCGTTGGAAAGGTGTTTCCCAAGAAGAAGCTGATGCCAGAATTGCTAAAATGGGAATTACTGCACATGAATATACAATAACTGAACATTTTGTAGATAAGTTAAACCATAAGGCAGCAAAAGCAGATACTTACAAATCTACTCAAGATTATGACGTATCTCGTGAACTTGCTTACCGTAATATTGAAAAACTTCAACCATTCTACAATAAAGAGTGGATTATAAACCAAGGTAACAAGATTCCTGCAGATTCTAAATTACTAAATACGGAAGTTTTATCTGTTACAGGTATGAAAGATGGACAATTTGTGACCGATTTATCAGATGCTGACCATATTATGATTCATTACGCTGATAAGACGAAAGAAATTAAGGCTATTACACAAAAAGAATCTAAGGTTCAACAAGTTCGTGAATATAGTATTGAAGGATTAGGTGATGTTGTCTATACACCAAACATGGTTGTTAAAGATCGTGCAAATTTGATTAATGATATCAAAGCTAAATTAGCTTCTGTTGAACTTGATTCAGATGAAGTTCGTAAGATTAATAACAATCCTAAGATGTTATACATGGAAGAAAGCTTCAAAGAAGTAAAAGATAATCTTGATGCTTTAGTTAAAGCTTTAGTTGAAAATGAAGACCATCAATTAAATACGGACGAAGCAGCTAAACGTGCATTGATTAAAAAAGTTGAAGATAACAAAGCTAAAATCATGTTAGCTCTGGCTTACTTAAATCAATACTATGGAATTAAATTTGACGGATTAAATATCAAAAATATGATGACCTTCAAACCGGATTTCTACGGTAAGAACGTTAGCGTACTTGATAGATTAATCAGCTTCGCATCAAATGGTAATAACCTAAAAGGTGATCAATCACACGATGCATTTAACAGAGCTCTTGCAAGTGCTACTGGTAAAGCTAACTTACACGAATTCCTGAAGTACAACATGGAATTATTCACTAGTGAAACAGATATGAATACTTGGTTCAAGAATAACATTGCAGACAATGCTTATGTTGTTGAGAAACAATCATCAAATCCTGATTTTGCGAATAAGAAACATAAATTGTATGAAGTAATTAATAATGGACATCACGGACGTTATATTTTACCACTTTTGAATTTGAAGAAAGCGCATATGATTTTAATTACAACCTATAATACCATTGCGTTTAGTTCATTTGAGAAATATGGTAAAAATACGGTAGAAGAACGTGAAGCGTTTAAGAAGCAAGTTGATTTACGTGCGCAAGAACAAATCAATTACTTGGACTTCTGGTCAAGACTTGCTGCTGATAATGTACGAAATCAACTTCTTAAGAGTGAGAATATGGTACCATCTGCCATTTGGGATAATCATGATGTACCAGGTCTTGGTTGGGTTGACCGTATGGGACATACTAAGAATGGCGATTTTGCTCCAATTCGTGAATTCTATGGTCCGACTGATAAGTGGCACGGATACAATGGAATGGGTGCATACGCTTATATCTTCCAAAATCCACAACCACAAGAGGCTGTATATTACATCATCTCTAGCATGATTAGTGATTTTGGTACATCTGCATTCACTCACGAAACAACTCACATCAATGACCGTATGGCCTACTTAGGAACATGGCGTCACCGTGAAGGAACAGACGTTGAAGCCTTTGCTCAAGGTATGTTACAATCACCATCAGTTTCAAATCCAAATGGTGAATATGGTGCCTTAGGATTAAACATGGCTTACGAACGTCAAAATGATGGAAATCAAATTTACAACTATAATCCAAATGTGTTAAATAGTCGTGAGAAAATCGATCACTACATGAAGAATTACAATGAATCCATGATGATGCTTGATTACTTAGAAGCTGAGTCTGTAATCAAGAAAAATACTGGAACAAATGATAAGTGGTTCAAGAAGATTGATAAGAAATATCGTGAAAAAGCGGATCGCAATGGCTTAGTTGGTGAACCACACCAATGGGATTTAGTTCGTGATTTGAATAATGACGAAAAGAATACGAAGCTGACAAGTATTGATCAACTGGTTGATGGAAACTTTGCAACGAAACATGGATTACCAGGAAATGGTCATTACCGTACTGAAGGATTTGATTCTGCTTATACTGTAGTAAATATGATGACAGGTATTTATGGTGGTAATACAAGTAAGAGTGCGGTTGGTTCAATCTCATTCAAACATAATACCTTCCGTATGTGGGGTTACTTCGGTTATCTAGACGGGTTCTTAGGTTATGCATCAAACAAATACAAACAAGAATCTAAAGCAGCTGGAAATAAAGGTCTTGGTGATGACTTTATTATTAATAAAGTTTCTAACGGTAAATTCCAAAGCTTAGAAGCATGGAAGAAAGCATGGTATCATGAAGTACATGAAAAAGCCCAAAGAGGTTTTGTTGAAATTGAAATCGATGGTCAAAAGATTTCAACTTACGCACAACTTCAGACCTTATTTGATGCAGCGGTCGAAAAAGACCTTCAAGGAAATGATTTCAAGAATACTGTAGATCTTAAATGGAAGGTTTACAAACAACTCTTGCAGAAATCAGATGGATTTGCTGGTGATTTATTCACTAAAGCATAACCAATAGTAAGAAAATAATAAAAAGGTAGATCAGCTTTGTCTGGATCTGCCTTTTTGTGCTATACTTAAGGTATGCATAGAAAAACAGTGATTGATTTTAGGGCTTTGGGGGAGAGATACACCTTTACCCAGCCCATTAAAGAGTTGAAAACGAGAAATGTAGCAGAAGTGGCAGATTTGCTGGCTCAAGTGGAAAGCTACCAAGAGCAAGGCTATTATGTGGTGGGTTATGTCAGCTATGAGGCTGCACCTGCTTTTGAGGAGAAATTAGCAGTTCATAAAGCTCCTTTACTGGACGAGTATTTGCTTTACTTTACTGTTCACGATAGGGTGGAGACATCTCCTATTCCCCTGACTTATGATGAGGTTGATTTGCCTTCAAATTGGCAGGAAGTGACGTCTGAAGCAGATTATGAAAAGGCGATTGCTCAGATTCACCATCATTTGCGGCAGGGGGACACCTATCAGGTCAACTACACCGTCCAACTCAAGCAAAAATTAAGTGCCAATCCTTTTGCCATCTACAATCGTATGGTAGTAGAGCAGGAGGCGGGCTACAATGCTTATGTTGAACATGACGAGATGGCAGTGATTTCCATGAGTCCAGAACTCTTTTTTGAGCAAAATGACCGCGAGTTGACAACACGACCAATGAAGGGAACGACTCAGCGTGGGGTAACTGACCAAGAAGATCTTGAACAGGCCAGTTGGTTGGAGCAGGATTCTAAAAATCGCTCTGAAAATATGATGATTGTGGACCTCTTGCGCAATGACATGAACCGTATTTCTGAGGTGGGCAGTGAGCATGTAGAGCGTCTTTGCCAAGTGGAACAGTATTCAACGGTTTGGCAGATGACTTCGACCATCAAGAGTTGGTTGCGAGAGGATGTTGACCTTGTAGAGATATTCCGTTCTCTATTTCCTTGTGGTTCCATAACGGGAGCTCCGAAAATTGCGACTATGGAAATCATCAAGGACTTGGAGCCACAACCGCGCGGAGTCTACTGTGGAACCATTGGTCTCCTGCTTCCAAATGGACGACGAATTTTCAATGTTGCTATTCGGACCATTCAACTGCATCAAGGGAAAGCCATCTATGGAGTTGGCGGAGGCATTACATGGGATAGCACTTGGGAGTCTGAATACCGTGAGGTTCATCAAAAGGCGGCAGTTCTTTATCGTAAACAAGCTCGTTTTCAGCTGATTACTACTGGAAAAATCAGCCAGAAGAACGTGTTGTTTGAAGAACAACATTTGGAAAGACTGAGAACATCTAGTCGATATTTTGCCTTTCCTTTTGATTTAGAAGACTTGAGACAAAAGATTGAAGCAGAGTGTCAGACTTGTGCTGCTAATCAAGATTACCGCTTGCGAATTTCTCTCGGCAAGTCTGGAGAGATAGAAGTCGATCGCCAAGTATTAACAGCTCTTAGTCCAAGTTTTTGTCAGGCCAAACTTTGCCTTCAGGAAGCCAATTTGCAACAAGCCTTTATCTACTTCAAAACGACTCACCGACCGCATTTGAGCATAGGGGAGCAAGAGATCATTTACCATAATAAGTCTGGAGAACTTCTTGAAACCTCTATCGGAAATTTGGTTCTGAAAATTTCTGGGAAACTCTACACACCGCCTATCCGACTGGGAATCTTGCCAGGAATTTACCGTCAGCTCTTGCTGGAAACAGGACAGGTAGAAGAGAGAGTCTTGACTTTAAAAGACTTAGCCCAAGCAGAAGCTATTTACGGCTGTAATGCAGTCAGGGGCTTGTATGAGTTGTCAGTAAGGGAGAACTAAATGAAATTAATATTTTTACATGGCCTAGGTCAGTCAGCAGATAGTTGGAAAGAAGTTCGGAATCTACTGACAGATTATCCTTCTGAGGCTATTGAGTTATTTCCTTCTGGAGTTAGCAACTATCAACAAGCTAAAGAGCGAGTTTATCAGTACCTAGCTCAAGAGACCGAACCTTTTGTTTTGGTTGGATTGTCCTTAGGTGCTGCTCTGGCACTAGAACTTTCCAGTTACGATTTACCAAATCTCCGAGCGTTGGTTCTATCAGGATGTCCACTTAAACTGTCCGGTAATATCCTATTTTATCTTCAGTTGCTGATATTTAAATTGCTTCCCAAAAGGGTATTTGAAAAACAGGGGGCAGATAAGGCTTTTATGGTCGGAGTTTCTGAGGAATTGAAGACACTTGATTTAACTGATATATCAAGAACTTGTCCTTATCCAACCTTACTAATTTGTGGCAGCAAAGATAAACCGAATCTTAGTTCTATGAGAAGTCTTCATAAACTAATATCAGAATCTCAATTTCAGATTATACCAGATGGTCCTCATGTCTTGAATGAAGCTAAACCAAAAGAGTTTGCTGAACAGATTAAACCTTTCCTTGAATTGCTGAAATAAGTTTGATAAAATAATAGTGAAATCGATAACATCGTTATAGGAGAACGAAATGAATAAACGTCTATTTTTAAAAATGAGTCTGGCTACCTTGCCAGTCTTAGCCTTGTTTTCACAACCTGTGTTAGCAGAAGAAAACATTCATTTTTCTAGTTGTAAAGAAGCTTGGGCGAATGGATACGCAGATATTCACGAGGGAGACCCTGGTTATTCTGCCAAGTTAGACCGCGATCATGACGGTGTGGCTTGCGAATTGAAAAATGCCCCTAAGGGTGCTTTTAAAGCAAAACAAAAGACTACAACTCAAACTGATACAAGTTCAGCAACAACAAGTGGCTGGATTAAGCAGGATGGTGCATGGTATTATTTTGATGGAAATGGAAATCCAGTGAAAAATGCATGGCAGGGAAGCTATTATCTGAAAGCGGATGGTCAAATGGCACAGAGCGAATGGATTTATGATACTTCCTATCAAGCTTGGTATTATTTGAAATCAGATGGATCTTATGCAAAGAATGCATGGCAAGGAGCTTACTACCTTAAATCAAACGGTAAAATGGCTCAAGGTGAATGGGTTTATGACTCTTCTTACCAAGCCTGGTATTACTTGAAATCAGATGGTTCTTACGCTCGCAATGCATGGCAAGGAAATTATTATTTGAAATCGGATGGTAAAATGGCTAAGAATGAGCGAGTTGATGGTGAACGTTACTACGTAGATGCTTCAGGTCTCTGGAAACCATAAGTCAGAATAAAATCCAGAAAGTTAATGCAAACCTTTGCATAAGGAACTGAATTTTGTTATACTAGTACTGTAAGCATTTTCAATTAATTCATAATGAAAAAGGAGAATATGATGAGTCAAAAGATTATTGGGATTGACCTTGGTGGAACTTCTATCAAATTTGCAATCTTAACAACAGCAGGAGAAATCCAAGAAAAATGGTCTATCAAGACTAACATTTTGGATGAGGGAAGTCATATCGTAGATGATATGATTGAGTCTATTCAACATCGTTTGGACTTGCTTGGATTGGTAGCAGCGGACTTCCAAGGTATTGGAATGGGGTCACCAGGTGTGGTTGACCGTGAAAAAGGAACTGTTATTGGTGCCTACAACCTCAACTGGAAAACCCTTCAACCAATTAAAGAGAAAATTGAAAAAGCCTTGGGCATTCCATTCTTCATCGATAATGATGCCAACGTGGCAGCTCTTGGTGAACGTTGGATGGGTGCTGGTGATAACCAACCAGATGTTGTCTTTATGACACTTGGTACTGGTGTTGGTGGCGGTATTGTCGCAGAAGGCAAATTACTTCACGGTGTTGCTGGTGCAGCAGGTGAGCTTGGCCACATCACTGTTGACTTTGACCAACCAATCGCATGTACTTGCGGTAAGAAAGGCTGCCTTGAGACAGTCGCTTCTGCAACAGGGATTGTCAACTTGACTCGTCGCTATGCTGATGAATACGAAGGCGATGCAGCCTTGAAACGTTTGATTGATAACGGAGAAGAAGTAACTGCTAAGACTGTCTTTGATCTTGCAAAAGAAGGAGACGACCTTGCCTTGATCGTTTACCGTAACTTCTCACGTTACTTGGGAATCGCTTGTGCCAACATCGGTTCAATCCTCAACCCATCAACAATCGTCATCGGTGGTGGTGTGTCAGCTGCGGGAGAATTCCTTCTACAAGGTGTTCAAAAAGTCTACGACGAAAATACCTTCCCACAAGTACGCACATCCACTAAATTAGCTCTTGCAACTCTAGGAAATGACGCTGGAGTTATCGGAGCAGCATCACTTGTATTGCAATAAAATAAAAATGACAGAGCTTGGTGATTCATCAGGCTCTTTTTCAAGATCATAATTGTAAATATAACTCTTAACTTTTTGATTTTAGAAAGGAGATTTTAAATGAATAAGTCAGAACAATCCATGTTTGAATTAGCTTTGTCCATCGCAAAAAAAGCACATGAGGGACAATATGATAAGGCTGGAGTAGTTTATATCAAACACCCTCTTTTTGTAGCAAGTCTGGTCGATACGCAAGAAGAAAAGGCAGTCGCTCTATTGCACGATGTTCTTGAAGATAGCCCTTATACAGCAGAAGAACTAATATTGGCTGGTTTACCAGAGACTGTTGTTACTGCAGTGCAGGTACTGACCAAGAAAAAGGGACAAGATTATCAACAATATTTGGAACTTGTTAAATCGAATCCTATAGCACGTTGTGTCAAATTAGCAGATTTGAAACATAATTCAGATTTATCTAGACTAGCTACAATTACTGAAAAGGATCTGGAACGATTTGAAAAATACAAGAAAGCTATTGATTATCTGAGCATGTAGAAAAGCTTTTTTTATGCTATACTAGTTAGGACAATAAATGAGGTGAGAGTAAATGACAAAAGCAGATACGATTTTTAAAGAAAATATTGAACGAATCCTCAAAGACGGTGTCTTTTCTGAGCAGGCCCGTCCCAAGTACAAGGATGGAACTGTTGCCAATTCCAAGTACGTAACGGGTGCCTTTGCCGAGTATGACTTGGCTAAGGGAGAATTTCCCATCACAACATTACGTCCTATTGCAATCAAATCAGCCATCAAGGAAGTGCTCTGGATTTACCAAGACCAGTCAAATAGCCTAGACGTGCTTAATGACAAGTACAATGTTCACTACTGGAATGATTGGGAAGTGGGAGATACGGGAACCATCGGTGAGCGCTACGGTGCCGTTGTTAAGAAACACGACATCATCAATAAACTTCTTAAACAGTTGGAAGCCAACCCTTGGAACCGCCGCAATATCATTTCGCTCTGGGATTACCAAGCTTTCGAAGAAACAGACGGGCTGCTCCCATGCGCCTTTCAGACCATGTTTGATGTCCGTCGTGTAGATGGGGAAATCTATCTGGATGCGACTTTGACCCAGCGTTCTAACGATATGCTAGTGGCCCACCACATCAATGCGATGCAGTATGTGGCTTTGCAGATGATGATTGCCAAGCATTTTGGATGGAAGGTTGGGAAGTTCTTTTACTTCATCAACAACCTCCATATCTATGACAATCAATTTGAACAAGCTCAAGAATTGCTTCGTCGTGAACCGTCTGACTGCCAACCACGTTTGGTCTTGAATGTGCCAGATGGGACTAATTTCTTTGATATCAAAGCGGAAGACTTTGAGTTGGTGGATTATGACCCTGTCAAACCACAGTTGAAGTTTGACCTAGCTATTTAAAAGAATAGAAAAAAGAAGTTGAGACAATAAATCTCAACTTCTTTTGTTTTTTAACGTGATACGCGGCGACGGGCTGCTTTTTTACGGTTTTCTTCGATGAAAGCTGCTTTTTGCTCTTCTGGTTCGATCACTTTCTTTTTAAATGCGTATACTGCACCTGCGACGGCAGCGACAGTTCCTGCGACACCTGTTACAAGACCTTTAGCGAATCCTTTAGCCATGAGTCTTCCTCCTTTATATTCTCAATCAGCCAGCCCCTTCAAGAGGTCACATTTTTCTGACTGACTTTTTTGTGTTATAATAATAGTAACGAAAAAATGGGAATTTTTCAAGGAAAAAAGATGAAAACAAAAATAATTGTGATCGTTGGACCGACTGCAGTTGGAAAGACGGCTCTAGCCATTGAAGTGGCCAAGCGTTTTAATGGCGAAGTGGTTAGTGGAGATAGCCAGCAAGTCTATCGAGGACTTGATATTGGGACGGCCAAGGCTAGTCCAGAAGAGCAGTCAGCTGTTCCCCATCATTTAATCGATGTTAGAGAGGTAACCGAGTCTTACTCGGCTTTTGATTTTGTTTCAGAAGCTAAGATGGCTATTGAAGATATTCACAGTCGTGGCAAGCTAGCCATTATCGCTGGTGGGACTGGGCTTTATATCCAGAGCTTACTAGAAGGCTACCATTTAGGTGGAGAGACTCCTCATGAGGAGATTTTGGCCTATCGGGCTGGTTTGGAGCCCTATACAGATGAGGAATTAGCTCATCTTGTGGAGCAAGCTGGCCTTGAGATTCCCCAGTTTAATCGTCGTCGTGCTATGCGTGCCTTAGAAATTGCCCATTTTGGTCAGGATTTGGAAAATCAAGAGACCTTGTATGAACCTTTGATCATCTGCTTGGATGACGAACGCAGTCAGCTTTATGAACGTATCAACCACCGAGTGGATTTGATGTTTGAGGCTGGGCTTTTGGATGAGGCCAAGTGGCTCTTTGACCATTATCCAGATGTGCAGGCTGCTAAAGGAATTGGCTATAAGGAACTCTTTCCTTATTTTCGTGGGGAGCAGAGTTTGGAGGAAGCTAGTGAGAGTCTCAAACAGGCTACCCGTCGTTTTGCCAAGCGTCAGTTGACCTGGTTCCGTAATCGCATGCAGGTCACCTTTTATCAGATTGGAGAAGCTGGTGTGCAAGACCGCATTTTAAGCCAGATAGAGGAGTTTTTAGATGATTGAAACGGAGAAAAAAGAGGAACGGGTCCTGCTGATTGGTGTGGAATTGCAGGGCATGGACAATTTTGATCTCTCTATGGAAGAATTGGCCAGTCTGGCTAAGACAGCTGGGGCAGTCGTTGTAGATAGTTACAGACAAAAACGTGAAAAATATGATTCCAAGACCTTCGTCGGCTCTGGTAAGTTAGAAGAAATTGCGCTCATGGTGGATGCAGAAGAAATTACCACTGTCTTCGTCAACAACCGTCTGACCCCAAGGCAGAATGTCAATCTAGAGGAAGTTCTCGGTGTCAAGGTCATTGACCGTATGCAGTTGATTTTGGATATCTTTGCCATGCGAGCTCGAAGCCATGAAGGGAAGCTCCAAGTCCACCTAGCCCAACTCAAATACCTCTTGCCTCGCTTGGTTGGTCAGGGAATTATGCTCAGCCGTCAGGCAGGGGGAATTGGTTCCCGTGGACCTGGTGAAAGCCAGCTGGAGCTGAACCGTCGTAGCGTTCGCAATCAAATCACGGATATCGAGCGCCAGCTCAAGGTGGTTGAGAAAAATCGGGCGACCGTCAGAGAAAAACGTTTGGAGTCAAGCACCTTTAAGATTGGTTTGATTGGTTATACCAATGCTGGGAAGTCAACTATCATGAACACCTTGACCAGTAAGACCCAGTATGAGGCTGACGAGCTATTTGCGACTCTAGATGCGACGACTAAGAGTATCCATCTGGGAGGCAATCTCCAAGTAACTTTGACAGATACCGTTGGATTTATCCAAGATTTGCCGACAGAGTTGGTGTCCAGTTTTAAGTCAACCTTGGAAGAAAGCAAGCATGTGGATCTTCTAGTTCATGTTATCGATGCCAGCAATCCTTACCACGAAGAGCATGAAAAAACGGTCCTTTCCATCATGAAAGACTTGGACATGGAGGATATTCCTCGCCTGACTCTTTATAATAAAGCAGATTTGGTGGAGGATTTTACGCCGACCCAAACGCCCTACGCCCTCATTTCTGCCAAATCTGAGGATAGTCGTGAGAATTTGCAGGCTTTGTTTTTAGAGAAAATCAAGGGTATTTTTGAATCATTTACCCTGCGAGTGCCTTTTTCAAAGTCCTACAAGATTCATGATTTAGAAAGTGTTGCGATTCTGGAAGAACGCGATTATCAGGAGGACGGCGAAGTGATTACAGGCTACATTTCTGAGAAAAACAAATGGAGGTTAGAAGAATTTTATGACTGATATTAAAACCTTAGCTCTAAAATATGGGGGCTATACAAGTCTAGACAAGGTCTATCTGGATCAACTTCTAGCTGGTAAAACAGAGCAGGAGCAGTTGGCACTTATCACACCTCCGCCCAGCGTTGTCAATGCTTACTTTGCAGAACTCTACCAGAAAAAAAGTCCTGAGGCCGCGACGGATTATTTTGTGGAACTCAGTCAGGAACTGAATCTTTACAATACTGAGCCTAGTTTCACCCTAGAAAATAAGCCTTTTATTCGTCTTAATCTGTCTGGTAAATCCTTTGGTTTTTGTTATGAGTGTGAGGGTCTTGGTCGGATTTTCTCTGAAAATGAAGAGAAAATTTCAGAAGACTTGCTCTTTGAAATTGCGCAAATTTTCCCCCATCAACTAGTCTTTGAAGAGTCTGGTAAGATTTACATGAAGGCTATTAGAGATGAGGAAGTTGTTAGCATGGAGAGTCTAACAGCTTTGACTGATTTGGAAAGCTTGGCTGATGGTCGCAAGCGTCTTAAAGGTTACAGCCAAGAGGATTTACTGCAAGAAGCTGCTGCTTTTTCTGGCAAGCGCTATTTCCGATCGGAAAACCGCATAGCCATGTTATATATTGATTAATTAGAAAGTATCGAATGGATATTCAATTTTTAGGAACGGGGGCTGGTCAGCCCTCTAAAGCCCGCAATGTCTCCAGTCTCGCCCTGAAACTCTTGGACGAGATTAACGAAGTCTGGCTCTTTGACTGTGGAGAAGGTACGCAAAATCGCATTCTGGAAACCACAATTCGACCACGTAAGGTCAGCAAAATCTTTATCACCCACCTGCATGGAGACCATATCTTTGGCTTGCCAGGTTTCCTTTCTAGCCGTGCCTTTCAGGCTAATGAAGAGCAGACTGATTTGGAAATCTATGGACCTCAAGGAATCAAGTCCTTTGTCTTAACCAGCCTTCGTGTGTCAGGTTCGCGCCTGCCTTACCGCATTCATTTTCATGAATTTGACCAAGATTCTCTAGGAAAAATCCTTGAGACCGATAAATTCACTGTGTACGCGGAAGAATTGGATCATACTATTTTCTGCGTTGGCTATCGTGTCATTCAAAAGGACTTGGAAGGAACGCTGGATGCTGAAAAACTCAAGGCGGCAGGTGTCCCATTTGGCCCACTTTTTGGAAAAATTAAAAACGGTCAGGACGTTGTTTTAGAAGATGGGACTGAAATCAAGGCAGCAGACTATATCTCAGCCCCACGTCCGGGTAAGATTATCACTATTTTAGGAGACACTCGAAAAACGGATGCCAGTGTGCGTCTGGCTGTCAATGCCGATGTCCTTGTCCATGAATCGACTTATGGTAAGGGTGACGAAAAAATTGCTCGTAACCATGGCCACTCTACTAACATGCAAGCTGCACAAGTAGCGGTAGAAGCAGGTGCTAAACGCCTTTTGCTCAACCATATCAGTGCCCGTTTCCTCTCAAAAGATATCAGCAAGCTCAAGAAAGATGCTGCTAGCATTTTTGAAAATGTCCATGTGGTTAAAGACTTGGAAGAAGTGGAAATCTAAAAGATTGGGAAAGGATAAGTATGCCTACTATTCTCATTACCGGAGCTAGCGGTGGTCTAGCACAAGAGATGGTCAAACTCCTGCCAAATGACCAACTCATCTTGCTTGGTAGAAATAAGGAAAAATTAGCCCAACTCTACGGAAATCATCCACAAGCAGAATTGATTGAAATTGATATTACCGATGATTCAGCCTTAGAAACTATGGTAGCAGACCTCTATCTCCGCTATGGCAAGATTGATGTATTGATTAACAATGCAGGTTACGGAATTTTTGAGGAATTTGACCAGATTTCTGACCAAGATATTCATCAGATGTTCGAGGTCAATACCTTTGCCCTGATGAATCTATCTCGACGCCTTGCGGCTCGTATGAAGGAAAGCCGAAAAGGCCATATCATCAATATCGTCAGCATGGCAGGTTTGATTGCAACAGCTAAGTCTAGTTTGTACTCAGCAACTAAGTTTGCGGCTATTGGTTTTTCAAATGCCCTACGATTAGAACTCATGCCTTATGGTGTCTATGTGACAACGGTTAATCCAGGACCAATCCGAACAGGATTTTTTGACAAAGCGGACCCAGATGGGACTTATCTTAAGTCGGTTGACCGTTTCCTGCTAGAACCAGATGCAGTGGCTAAAAAGATTGTCAAGATTATAGGAAAAAATAAACGAGAACTCAATCTTCCTTTTTTGTTGAACCTAGCCCATAAGTTTTATACTCTCTTTCCCAAGCTAGCTGATAAGTTGGCAGGGGAAACTTTTAATTATAAATAAAAAAAGTTGTTCCTAAAATGGAGCAACTTTTTTGACGATTAGAACAAATCAATACCAGTCTTATTTAATGCGTGGCAATGATAAGTGAAGGCGTTGATAAAATTAGAGTAGTATTGCTGATCAATAAATTTTGCGCTTTGAAGATAATTAAATAGATTTTTGGCTAAGGGAATAGCCTCAGGTTTATTCCATCTAAATTGATTGTAAACATGTTCAACTTCTAAAAACATGAGGGGAATAGCCAGATAGCCTCGTTCGAAGGTCTGAAGTGATTTAATTTTTTTAATAATATCATCAGCCTTTTGATAGTAACCCAGTTCAGAGAAATATTTTGCAGAGAAAGTAAGAGCATTTAAGATACGGATGTAGGTGTCAGTATTAGCACTTTCTTTGTACATAAGTAGTAATTGTTTGGTCATATGGTCAATGAGTTCCATCGGGCAATGATTGACGATAACACGATAAATTTCAAGTTCGATACTATTAAAGACATCCGATTTCATTAAATGCTTGATAATGTTTTGAATTCTGGCAATGGTTTCTGGACTCTTTGATATGGTTGGATAATGTCTTAATTTAATAGATTTAAAAATCATTTCTGCTTGAAGTGGATTGTCTTTTAGATAGACATCAAATAATTTTTCGTATTCTTCAATGTAAGTGAGGATATCTTCTTCATGGACCACATGCTTGCCAAATTCAATAGCAGGTAATTCTAAGCAGTCTCCACCTTTATTTGCATAGGCGAGAACAAAATCATTCCATTCAACTCCGATAACAATTAACAATTTGGCAAAGTTTTCAAGTGAAATTCCTTTTTCTCCTTTTTCAAATTGACTTAGGAACTGTGGTGATACGATATCTGAGGCGGCTTCCTTTAGGCTGAGTCCTCGTGCTTCGCGCAGGTACTTAAATGTAGCTCCAAATGGGTATAGATTTTCCATAAATAATCTCCTTACATACTTCTAAGACTATTATACAAAAATTTAGAGAAAAAAATGGAGAAAGAAAACTATAGTTACAAAATACTAGAATTCTATGCTATTTTTTATTTTTATGAACAAGATTGAAACTATAGTTTAAATAGCGAAAAATTTAAATATCTATTATGGTATGATATGGGAAAGAATAGCTAATAAAGCTGGCTTGTTATACTAGTATAACAAGGATTGACTTACCACTCAATCCTATTCTATTAGCCATCAAAGGAGAAAATGCTATGGGGAAAACTTAAACACTTGACACTAGAAAAATATCATATTTACTTTTAAGGTTATAAGACAATTATCAAAAATTTTTAGAAAAATAGAAATATATAAGGAGTTTTGTTATGAAAAACAGAAAAATGTTGGCCTCTTCTTTACTAGCTGGTGCTTTATTGTCAGTAGGTTATGTAGCTTCTAAACCGACAGAAGTTCACGCTTTAACAGATATGAGTGTCAAGGATACTCAAAATCCCTTGAAAATCACCTTAATACAGACAGATGGAAGTTATACAGTAGATACACTTTTGGTTGACCTGCAAAGAAGTTCTACAACTACTGATAATACAGCTCTTGATTTTGATATAGTTAATGAAGATACCGGTGCACTTGCTTCTTCATCCTTTTTTGGTAGATTTAGAGGAAGTAATAGAATAAAAGAGGGAATTAATATACTCTTAGTAAAAGATGGGAACTACCATCTAGATATTTACAGTTCAGGTGATTTTGGAAAACGTTACTTCGGACGTTCAGAAGTTTTTAGAATCTCTAGAGGTGAATATTCTCCGATTAAAAAGGTAGAGATACCAACAGCAACTGAAACTCCAAAACCAGCTACTAACTCTAGCTCAGGTCAGACTGGCTGGTCAGGTTCTTCTTACTACAAGGCTGGTGTGAAAGTAGTCAATCAATGGATTTTTGATGTTCAGTACAATTCATACTTCTACCTAAATGCTTCAGGGAACTTTGTTCAGAATGCTTGGTCAGGCAACTACTATCTTAAGTCGGGTGGCTACATGGCTAAGAGCGAGTGGATTTACGATAAAAACTATAGTTCATATTATTATCTAACATCAGAAGGAAGCTATGCCCGTAATACTTGGGTAGGTAGCTATTACCTTAAATCAAATGGTAAAATGGCCAAGAGCGAGTGGGTCTATGATAGCAGCTACAGTTCATACTATTACTTAACTTCAGAGGGAAGCTATGCTCGTAATAAATGGGTAGGTGACTACTACCTCAAATCAGATGGTAAGATGGCTGTCAATGAACGTACTCCAGATGGCTACAAAGTAGATGGATCAGGTAAGTGGGTCAAATAAAAAAATAAATTTATACGTAAAAAATAAAACTTTTTGAACTTGGGAGAACAGAGAAAATAATGGAAAAACATGAAAACCAAATGAACGAAGAGGTAACTGTAGAAAAAGTCGAAGATACTGAAGAAGTGACCGTAGAAAAAGTCGAAGAGACTACGGAAAGAATAGAAGAATCAATTAATGAAGTAGTTACAGAGAAGCCTGATAGAGTAGAAGCAATAAAAAAAGATGTATCAACTTTTGTAGATAAAGCTGGAAAACAAATCGAAAATCTAGATATGGATGGTTCGATTGAAAAAATAAAAAAATTATTTGAAACAAAACCTCTACAATCTATCGGGATAAGCCTAGCTATCTTTCTTGTTC
Source organism: Streptococcus mitis (assembly GCF_946188685.1). Taxonomy (GTDB): domain Bacteria; phylum Bacillota; class Bacilli; order Lactobacillales; family Streptococcaceae; genus Streptococcus; species Streptococcus mitis_CC. Next base: position 12,071 of record NZ_CAMHWH010000009.1, on the reverse strand, counting down.
TTTTCTTTGGAGTTCGTAAACTAACCAGTGATCCATTAGATGGAACTTATGAAATTTTAACAAGACGTGATCATTTAGTCATGGTGATTAAAGGAAATTCTGGGACCGTCATCTCTGAAGATTCAGACGGAGACAAAGAAAAAAGACTAGTGAAAATTGATAAAAAAAAGAAAGAATTGACAATCACAGACGATAAAGGAAGAGATTTAGGAAAAACAAAATATATGTTAAAAGATAAGGAACTTTATCTTCAAGAGCCTGATCAAACCTTTAACCGAGTAAAATAGACTACACATTCAAAGCTTACCTCAGTACCCTAAAAGTTACTGAGGTAGGAAATTGTATATAGGGAGAATATCAAATGAAATTTAAAAAATTAATAACTCTAGCCAGTTTAGTAGGGCTGATTACCTTCTTATTGCCTGTTGTTTCATCAGGTAATCAATCACTAGCTCCGGTAAGTGAGTATGTAGTTGATTATCTAAATGCTCCTTCCCGATTTATGGTATTTATTGTTTGGTACGGTGCATTTGTAATCACTTTATTATTATCTTTATTTATAGTAAATAGAAGAGTGATAGCAATTATTCAGTCACTTGTCATTATTTTATTAAGTGCATTTAGTTTGTTTATTCATTTTACATTCTTGAAAGAAATAGTTGGTAGAGCACAATTAGGTTACGGAGCTATTCTATATTTCATCTGTGCTTTGATAAATATTTTTGCGGCGATTATGATTATAAAAGGTGATAAAGCTACTAGTAAACGGATTGATTAAATAACTTCTTTTCAGAGTAGTTGGGATGGATGTGCTAGTTATGGCATGTGTTTTAGTAAAATAGAAAAAATGGAGAATGAAGTGGAAGAAAAATCGGTATTATTAGAAAATTTATATAATCTACATAGAGGTATAGATTATATTTATCAAAAACAAAACTATAAGATGAAGTTAGAAAATGATAGAAGGAAAGCTAAACAAATACAAGCTCAATTACAAAATTTATTAGAAAGTAATTCATCTAACAAAATAGAGAAAATGATGAGGCAAAGATATGCAGATATCCAATCTTCAGCAAATAATCTATAATCGTGATACTAAACTAATAGAAACATCTAAAAAATGGTGGAAATTTTGGAAATAATAAAAAATCATAACAATATTTGTACAATAACTGTTATACTTTTATGGAAAAATAAATAATATTTAGGAGTCTCTTATGAAAAAAAGAAATACTTTACTTATCTTAGGCGCACTACTTTCTAGTGTCGGTTTAGCAGCTTGTTCATCATCTATGGATACAAAAGGAAAAGGTATCACTCAATTAATGAACGAAAATCAAGAGAGAGTTTTCTATCTTGTGCACGATTCTAATGATGATGACCTACCTGGAAAAGATGAAGATATAGAATACGTCTATATCACAAAAAGCGGAAAACTGAAAGGGTACCAAATAGACGTAAATTTTCATATGGATGAAGTTGTAGGTAAAAACATCGATGAAGTTAGAAAGTTAGCTGAGGAAAAATCCAAAAAAAATTTTGAAATCGATAAAGTTACAGCTAGGGTAGAAACGGATTCGTCAGGGAATAACACTACAGAAGAACAGATAAAAATATCTTGGTACCAAAATAAAGCAGATTATCGTACTTACAAATCTCTAACCTATGGACAAATCCGTGATAGATACTATGCTGGATATAATTCAGGGCGTTCCAGATCCGACTACAATTCTGCACAACTACTCGTTACCGAAGTTTCTAAAGGAAATGTAATAGACTTTGATAAAGCAGATGGTAAAATTGTAGAAGAAAAAAAATAAACAAATTAAGTATCAAATAAAATTCTTTGATGACATTGTAGCTCTTCTTAGATAAACGATAATCACCAGATTTTAATTTACGTTCTATCTTTTCAAAATCAACAACAGCATTATAATCATCCAACGCTAAATCCAAACGAGTTATTTTAGCTTTTAAATCTAATAACAATTAAAAAAAACTGTTCCAGTCACTATCAATCTTTTGAGCTAAATTTGTGCATCCCTCACCTGTCCAAACATAATTCCTAGACATCGATGAATTAATCATTTTATAGATTTATTCCATGTTTTCTTGACGACAAGAAACCTAGACTGTTTTTATAAATTTCTATTTTAGGTGAAATTTGGTATCCTAAATGGGTTGATTTCACTAATACTCTAATTGATGATGATAATAAACAACTTATTAAAAATTCAGGCATGAGACAGTCTGATTATGATAGACAGATTAAACGTGAACAAGAAATTAAGGAAGAGCAACGGCAGTGTGAAATAGAGATGCAAGAAGCTGCAGGAGCTCTAGTGGCTTTTGGTAGTGGATGGTATCCCAAAGATTACTATTTCATAGAAGCTATAGAATTTTTTATCGGAGCTTTAGAAAATTTCAAAGCTGATAATATGAAGGAACTAGTAAATTTATATGATGAAACAAAATATAAAGAATTACAGTTGAACTATCAGAAAGAAATGCTGCAGTTACAAAGGGAACAATATATTGATACTAAGAAAATGCTTCAAGCATTAAGATACAACAATTATGTTCAAACTTTACAATTACAGCAGTTAGATGGAATTCGTAGAAATACAGAAGAAGCAGTTGATTACTTGAGAAATTTACGTGTTCAAGAAAATCATTATCACACGCATAACCATTACCATCAAAATAATATTTATTAATTTATATAGGTGAAATTAAAATTAGAAATAGTATGAAGAAAATTATAAAAATAATTACCTGTTTGGGTTTGTTTTTCGGCTTATTTTCACTTGTGAATTCAGCCCAAGCCGATAGTACTGATTACAACCAACTATTGCCACAAATTACTGAGAAGTGGGAGAGTAAAAATTTATCAGACAAAGCTAGATACCAAATAGGTTATGCGCTAGTCGATATTGATAAAAATGGGACAGATGAGTTATTAATTGGTCGTTCTTATGATAGAAATTGGAGTTTGTATGCTGTCTATTATTTAAATGAACATACACCAACAAAACTGATTGAAAGTACCTCAGAGGTGCAAAGTATAGGTCGAACATCTATTAGCCTTTTTGGTGATGGAAGTGTTGCTATCAGTGAATGGACTTCGGGCTCTGGACAAGGAGAAACAAAACTTTATCAACTCTCAAAAGAGAACAAAGAAGCGGAGCTTGTTCAAAAAGTCGAATTTGATATGAAGGAAAAAGACGGATTTGGTATTGATTTTTTTGGAAAGTCAAAAATAGACACCTCAACGATTGAATATACTTCTCTAAATCTTCCGATTGTTGGAGATAATATGGATCCTAATCCTCCTATGCCAAAGTCTCTTGTCGATGCTAAAATTGGAGATGAAATACCTCTCCCGTCCGAATTAGTAGGTACTTGGATTAATAAAGAGCCAAATAATGGGACTAATCCTGGTAGAGCTTCATCACTTATTTTAGGAGAGGATGGTAGCTATACTGGAACCTTTAAGGATGCAGATATTAGAGGGAAGGTATCTCGTCTTAAAAAAGTTAGTGAGAATGGATTTATTGTCTTAACAGAAAATCAAGAGAATGATTTTTTCTCTTTAATTGTTGGTTTAGGTGGAGGTTTGCCTCCTGGTCATCGACTCGAACATGGTATGGTACTAGAAGGGCGAACTTTTTATAATGTATTGTGGGTAGTAAAAGAAGGAGAGGAAGACTATTCTAAGCCCACCATGCTAGCAACTTTTGTAAATCCAAATTATGGTCCTAAGAAAGTTGAGAAAAAGGTAGAAAAAGAAGTAGCGAAACAGGATGATACAGTGGCAGAATCAACACAAGATAGTAGTGAGGAGAAAAAGACAGAAGAGAATCTATTTGAAAACATTCCAGTGTTTATTATTGTTGCAGGAGCTGGGCTTGTCCTAGTTGTAATTCTTTCTATATTTTGGTTTAAAAAATAAGATTTTATAAAATCCGCTTGATTTATTAGAGAAAAAACCTCAAGAACTAGGGTTGAAAGCTAGTTCTTGAGGTTTTTAAGTTATTCGATTTAGAGTGATTCTCAACTATCAAACTGGACTTCTTCTAGTAGATAGTCGATAAAGCGTTCGCCCATCTTAGATAGGCTGGTTTTTTCATGCTGGATATAGACCAGCTCAATGGGGTCATCAATATCCAATGGGATAGAAACGATATTGTCTCCGTTGAGGTTGCTGTTCAAAATCCCTGTCGCAATGGTATAACCGTCCAGACCAATCAAGAGATTAAAGAGGGTAGCACGGTCGCTGACTACGATAGATTTTTTGTGGTATTCTTGCGAGAGAATCTCTTCTGAAAAGTAGAAGGAGTTATGAGTTCCTTGGTCATAGCTGAGGTAAGGGAAGTTTTCTAAATCTTCCAGTTTCACCTTGTCTTTCTTGGCCAGAGGGTTGGTCTTGCTGACAAAGATATGCGGTTGGGCGGTAAAGAGATGATGAGCCAGCAGGTGGTTGTCATCCAGCATTTTGGTTAAAACATCACGGTTGTAGCTGTTAAAAAATAGGACACCGACCTCACTACGGAAGTTCTTGACGTCGTCAATAATCTCCCAAGTACGAGTTTCACGAAGGAAGAGCTCGTATTTCTCCATATCACTTTTCTTGAGTAGAGAAACAAAGGCATTGACCACAAAGGCATAGTGCTGGGAGGAGACGCTAAAGAGTTCGCGGTGGGCGACAGGATTTTTATAGCGTTCTTCCAGAAGCTGGGTTTGCTCGACAACTTGACGGGCATAAGAGAGGAACTCCATCCCATCACGGGTCAAGGTGATACCCTTTGGATTGCGGATAAAGATTTCAATCCCCATTTCATTTTCCAAATCTCTCACAGCATTGGAAAGACTTGGTTGGGTGATAAAGAGTTGCTTGGCTGCCTCATTCATGGAGCCAGTTTCGACGATTTTGATAATATAATGTAATTGTTGAATTCTCATGTTTTTATTGTACCACACTTGCGTCAGAATCGCCAAAGAAGATAGGAAAATCAGGGGGAGTGTGTGGGTCTCTGTAAAGTAACTAAGAAGAAAATTCTAAATAATTTAAGAAATAGTGTAAAAAAGTAGCTGAGTAAGAGATTGTTCAGCTGTTTTTTTAATTGAGAACTATAAAAATTTTCCTCGAAAATAAGAAACTTGCACGATTTACTCATTACTTATCCAGTACTAGAGTTTATATTAGTTATTGTAAAGATGATCATCTAAAAGAAGGAAGGAGGCAACCTTATTGCTAAAAATACAAGTCGTCCAGAGATTGATTCTCTAAGTTTCGAGGTTGAAAACCAAGAACTTTCCGGGCAATCAGAAGCTAGTGGTACACAGCTTTTAAAATGACACTAGCAGGTCTCTGTGGATTGTGTTTCACCTATTCCTATGAGTGTACGAGAAATAATGTTCGCTGTTAGATAAAACAAAAGGAAAATTCTAGTGTTTTATTACAAAACATTGACAACATTTTGATTTGGTGTTATATTTACGGGGAGAAATACAAATAAAACAAGACAACTTTGAGATTGATTCTTTGGATTATGGAAATTAATAGCCAAGAATTGGATGGTAAATCTGCTGCTGGGTGGCGTACGACTGTTAGATTAACAGCATAGGGGCGCGGTGATTGGTGATTTACATATTCTTATGAATGTATTTCGCCAAACGTGCGCTGTGGATAAAACTCTCTATTTTTTAACAGGAGGATAAAATGGAAGGAATTATTGGAACACTAGATTTCTATGCACCTGTACTGGTCTTAGGAGTTGTTGTCATAGGGATTGTTTACTTTATGAAAAAAAGAAATGATCGCAAATAATCAACATCGACCGATACCTGAAAAAGGCATCGGTTTTTTATAACTTGAATATATTGCACAAAATACTCATGGCAAACCTTGAAAGAAACCGTATAATGAGAGCGTAATAAAGAAACGGAGGAATGAAATGATGAAACAGCTTATCGTGATAGGATTAACGAAAACATTTGGTCAAGGGGATAATATCGTTCATGCTTTATTAGAGGTGAATTTGTCCGTTGAAAAAGGTGAATTTCTGGCAATTATGGGTGCCAGTGGTAGTGGAAAAACAACACTCCTCAACTGTATTTCAACGATTGATAAACCAACGTCAGGTGAGATTCGATTTGAAGATTTTGACATCATCCATGCCAAGGAAAATGAACTAGCTGACTATCGTGCTAAAAATATTTCCTATATTTTCCAAGCCTACAACTTGGTGGAAACCTTGACGGTCTATGAAAATATTGTTCTACCTCTTCAAATTCAGGGGAAAAATATCAAAAAACATCAGGATAAGATTGAGGAAATTTTGGATAAGTTGGCCATCCAAAACTTAAAAGATAAGTTTCCTAATCAGTTATCAGGTGGCCAGCGACAACGTGTGGCAACTGCTAGAGCCTTGATTGATGATTCTAAACTGATTATCGCAGATGAGCCGACAGGAGCCTTGGACTCTGCCAATTCTGAAAAACTGATGGCGCTTTTGCAGGAAATCAATAAAAGTTTTGGTATTACCATTTTACTGGTTACGCATGACCCTGCCGCAGCAAAGTACTCTTCACGGATGGTGCTACTTAGAGATGGAAAGATTATGGATGATTTGGAACGTAACAGCTTATCTAATGAACAGTATTTGCAAGAGATTTACAGTCGTACCAGATAGGAGGGTGAGAGTATGTATCCAAAATTGATTTTACGAAATGTATTTCGAAATTTACAGACTTATACCATCTATTTTTTCAGTCTGACATTGATTTATAGCTTGCTCTACGCTTTTAATGCTTTACCAAGCCATCCAGTGATGCAAAGTTTATCAGGGGCAAAGGAAATGTTAACGACAGTGATGAGCCAGTACATGGGCTTGCTTTCCTATCTGATTCTATCGGCGATTGCCTTTCTCATCGTTTACGCCACAAATTTTGTGCTGGGACGGCGCAAGAAAGAGCTGGGACTTTATGCAACGCTGGGAATGAAGAAGAAGCAGATTATCCGTACCCTGTTCTTTGAAACCATGCTGGTCAATATCTTTTCCTTGATTCTAGGTTTCTTGCTTGGATTGATCTTACTGGTCATTCTAGCTAAGATTGCATCTGAGTTTTTTATGGCCAATTACTTTGGTAGTCTGCTGTTCTTTGATAGCAAGTCTGTCATCTTACTAGTTTATTCCTATTTGGTAACCAGTTTTATTGTTGGTGTCATGGACATTCTTACCTTTAGAAAGCAAAATATCATTGCACTTATTCAAGAGAATGGGGTCAAGAAATCTGTCTTGGCAAAAGGCAAGCCAGTTCTTCAAGCACTTCTCTTTATTCTTTCAACAGCTGTTATCGGTTTTGGTGCTCTCTATTTTTCAGACTATCACCATCTATCATTCTTGAAAAGCTGGGGTATCTTGCTGGTATCTGTCTTCGTGATTTTTGTGATTTTGTTTTACAATACTTTAAGCCATTTTATCTTGGTTTCCCTTAGAAAACTGCCTCAAACCTACTATAACAAACTAAACAGTTTTAAAGTTCGTCAATTTTCAAAACAAGCTGATAGTAATTCGGTCACGTTGGCTGTCTTATCCTTGACCTTGACACTGGCTCTCAGCTTACTAGTTTTTAGTGGTAGTGCCTATACGACTATGAATCGAGAGCTGAACAAATACTCACCTTATGATGTAACTGTCAATCTCTACCGTGGTAAAGAGTTTCAATTTTCTCAGGAATCTGTCAAAGACAGATTGAAAGCCGATGGCTTTGACTTTAACCTCATCAAAGAGGAGTATAGCTGCCCTATCTATTCTAGTGATTTAACTTATAAAGATTTGATTGATACCAGCAATCTCTGGGAGCATGATAAGAAACTTCCTGAATCAAAAGTACCGATTTTAGGAATTTCTGCCTACAATCATCTCCGCAAACTGCAAGGGAAAAAAGCGGTTGACTTGGCAGAAGACCAATTTCTAGTCAATGCCAATTATAAAGGAACTGCCAAGCAGATCCAGGACTTTCTATCAACGACAAAAACCCTCATGATTAACGGTCATTCTCTCAACCTTGCCTCTTCAAAGCCACTTGAAACAGTTTACTTTTTATCTTCAGTAACTACAAATGACTCAGGAACCTTGATTGTACCAGATAAGGTAGTAGTTGGATTGACGGAAGACCACACGACCTATGTTGCCAATTTCAAAGAAAACATTGACAAACGGAAAGTAGAAACATTCTTGAGTCAGTGGATTGAAAAATACTACTTCACTCGTGATGGAGCAGAGTTGAATTCGTTCGTCTATCAAACGAAAGGAAGAATTTTTGAGATTTATCTTGGATTTATGGGTGTCATTGTCTTTGTCATGATTTTTGTCAGTGTTATTTTTATCATTATTTCCCTCAGTATCTTGTCTCTTCAAACTTCTACAAGTGCTTTGGATAGTGTTAATGATTATCAAATCTTATACCTTCTTGGGAACAAGAGAAAGCAAAATCGCTTTATTCTTTTGCAACAGATTCTAAGTTATTTCTTGGTTCCGCTGGTCATCGCAGGTCCGCTAGCATTTGCCTTGAGTACCGCTCTTTTGGGCTATTTTGAGAATTTCGCTAATACCAGCATTTCTATAGATATCACCTATCTGGGAGTAGCGGTCTTACTATTTGTCCTTTACCTGCTAGTGACTTACAGAGTAAGTTGGGAAATTATTGAAAATTAAGTCAAATACCAGAGTTGCCTATCCGACAATTCTGGTATTGTGTTATAATGATATTAAAGTAGTTCAGGAAGTGGATACATATGAAACAGTTTGTCAAATCGCTCTCGAAAAACTCACTTTTATTGTGGTGGTTGACGATTTTTAATCATCTAGCTTTAATGATTTATATTTATTATAGGATCCCTCTGGACTTTTCGACAGATTTTTCCTTGCAGATGGTTTTATTGCTGATTATTGCTTTAATTGTATTTAGCTATATTTGTAATATTGTGACCTTTCGGTATAGTGAGTTGAAACTTTGGTTGCTCCTGATGATGTTTCTCATTAGCTGGCAATCCATGTTTAATCAAGGAGTTGCGAGCACCCTGTTGCACTTTTTTGATATTCTTCATCCGCTCAACTCTTTTTTATTGGTGTATAGTTCTCTGTCTATTATCTTTCTGGGAGAGAAAATAGGAGAAGAACTGTTGAGTGTGTCCTTTGTGTTGACACTAATCACCATTAGTTCGTATCTGTTAAGTCCTTCAATTTTTCTCTTTCTGTCCTTGTTTGCGTCTTTCTTTTTAAACCTTGTTCCCTTGATTTTACTGATTTTATATCATAAAGAGTTGAAAAGTAAACTCAAGTATCAGAGACGAAATTTGTGGATATTAGCTTTGCTATTGCCTCTTTCTTATTTCTTTTTGTATATCAATACGACGGGCTCAGGAGTGATGAACCTAGTCTGGTATCTGGAAATTGTTGGCATTTTAGCTTTTTTACACTTCAAAACAATTATCAGCTCTCTTCAAAAAAAGGTATCAGAGTTAAAATTGTCCTATATAAAAGCTTTTTCACGCTTGTTTTTACTGGTTATGTTTTTGTTAGTAGGCCTATTCATCATCTTTCGTCTAGATTTAAACACGAGCTTTTTGGTCTTGAATATCATGTTATTATTGTTCGGGATTTGTTCGGAAGAATTGATTCGTCTCTTTCGTTCTGCTGAGATGCTAGATGCTAGGGATTATGTAAAAGTTCTCTTTTTAAAGCGTAACCGTATGGTGAAAAGTCTACTGGCAAATGAAGACACAGAACAACAGTTCTCCGAATTTCTTCACAATGAAATCCTGCAAAATGTGATGGCAATAAAAAATTTCAATAAATATAGTAGCAATCAAGCTTTTGGTGAACAGATCAATCTGGTGACAGAGGAGTTGGTTCAGCGGATTCGTGAGCGGATGGATTATTATCAGCCAATGGTAGAAACAGACGAGCAGTTAGACATCCAGTATCAAGGGCTGATTAATCGTATTGTCAAGCGTTATCACGCAGAAAATGAAGTCGTCACACAGTTTCCTGCCCACTTTAGACTTTTATCTCCTTACGATAAAATTGCCTATCGTCTGGTTGAGGAGTTGGCGACCAATGCCGTTAAGTACGCTAGTGGTGGAAGGATTTCTTTGAAGATTGATGTGCATGATGACGCTATTTTTATAATTTCTGAAAATAACTGCCTTCAAACAGAAAAATCCTTAGGTTATGGCTTGAAAAATATGTCTAATAAAATTAGTGTTTTAGGTGGTCAAATGCAGATTTTTGAAAATAATAAGAGATTTCGTGTAGAAATTACTCTCCCGATTGATAAGGAGTTGTGTTATGAAAATTTTGTTAATTGATGATCATAAATTATTTAGCCAAAGTATTAAGATGATTTTAGAGTTATCGGAAAACATTAAAAAGGTCCAGTTAGTGGATAATTTTTCGACTATTTCGGAGATTGCTTTTAATGACTACGACATTATTTTGATTGACATCAACCTGACGAGTCTGTATCAAGCTGATGGGCTGACCTTGGCACAAGAGATTATTGACAATGGTTGTTCTAGTAAGGTTGTGATTTTGACGGGATACAGCAAAAAGATGTATGAACACCGAGCTAAAGCTATGGGGGCTTATGGATTTCTAGATAAAAGTATGGATCCAGATGAGTTGGTGAAAAAACTGGAAAAGATTTATCTAGGAGGTAAGATCTTTTCAGATGAAGTGATGGTAGAGGTGCTAACACCACGAGAAATCGAGATACTAGAACTGGTTAGAAATGGCTTGACTATTGATGATGTCTGTGACAAGGTCTATGTGAGTAAACGTACAGTTTCCAATCACCTGGCCAATATCTTTTCAAAATTGGGAGTGACTAACAGGCAGGAGGCGATTCACATCGCTGAGCAGTTGGGATATTTCCCACCAGATTAAAAAGTTGCAGAAGATGCAGCTTTTTTAATTTCTGTGCTACTTCTTGTGTGAGTCTCTTCTTGAAAAAAACACAAAAATTTGCTAGAATGAGTCTTATGAAAACATTCTATGATGTGCAGCAATTCCTCAAACGATTTGGTATTATTGTTTATATGGGAAAACGCTTATATGATATTGAACTGATGAAGTTGGAACTCTCTCGGATTTACGATGCAGGGTTGATGGATAAACTAGACTATCTAGAAGCAGAAGCGGTTCTACGCAGAGAGCACAAGGTAGAATTGGATTATATTGAGAAAAATGGAGAAATGAACTAATGGTTACTTGGATTTTGTGGGCACTTATACTGGCAATGTTGGCATGGATGGGCTTTAACTATCTTCGTATTCGCCGTGCGGCTAAAATTGTGGACAATGAGGAATTTGAAGCCTTGATTCGTACAGGTCAATTGATTGATTTGCGTGATCCAGCAGAATTCCACAGAAAACATATCCTTGGTGCCCGCAATATTCCTTCAAGTCAGTTGAAGACTAGTCTTGCAGCCCTGCGTAAAGACAAACCTGTCCTTCTCTACGAAAACCAACGTGCGCAACGAGTTACAAATGCAGCTCTTTACTTGAAAAAACAAGGCTTTTCTGAGATTTATATCCTTTCTTATGGCTTGGATTCTTGGAAAGGGAAAGTGAAGACTAGCTAATCTTATTTCCAAATTAGTCGAATGATAGGATGAAGCTATTGTTTTATAGTATAATTAATTTGTATAAAATTTAAGGAGTTCTTAGAACATGAAAGAAAAGAAGAAAAATCCACTTTTTGTGGGCATCTTGTCGATTATTCTTGGTTTGTTATTTCCGTTGGGAGGTATTGGTTTAGGTATTACCAGTTTATTGTATGCTAACTCACTTCAAAAAGAATCTGGACTAGACTATAAAACAGAAAAAATTATAGCTATTGTAGGGATTGTAGTTTCCGTAATTAATTGGGTTTTAGGATTGATTCTTTTTATGAATTAAGTAGTGTAAAACAAAAAAGCTTTTTTTGAACTGCCCCCCAAAAGTTAGACAGAAAAAATCTAACTTTTGGGGGGCTTTTATTATGAAATTAACTTATGATGAT
>NZ_CAMHWH010000008.1:0-97815 GCF_946188685.1 Streptococcus mitis | reverse complement strand
CCAGCTCATGATGACGATCACGATGAAGATCATCATGGACACCATCATGATGAAGACCATGATCACGGTTTTGATGCTAATCGTGTCATCAGTGAGGATGAGCAAGGCTTTATTATGAGTCATGGTGATCATAACCATTACTTCTTCAAGAAGGATTTGACTGCTGATCAAATCAAGGCAGCGCAAGACCACTTGAAAGGTGCAAATACAGCAACACCAAATCCAGCTCATGATGACGATCACGATGAAGATCATCATGGACACCATCATGATGAAGACCATGATCACGGTTTTGATGCCGATCGTGTCATAAGTGAAGATGATCAAGGCTTTGTCATGAGTCATGGTGACCACAATCATTACTTCTTCAAGAAGGACTTGACAGCAGAGCAAATTAAGGCAGCGCAAGACCATCTGAAAACACATCATGATGCAGAACCTGTAAAACCTCTTGCTAAAACGGTAGAGTCTTTCTCAAGAGATGCTAGCGATGAAGAAAAAATTGCTTATATTTCTAAGACCTACGGAGTTCCACTTGAAGCTATTAGAATTTCAAACGGCTTCTTTGTCTTTGGAAATCCAGACCAAGCCTACGATCCAACTCATATCCATCCATATGCTGTTCGTAAAGAACACGTTCGGATTCCTCTTCAAACTGGCAATCCAGAACTTGATTTCTTAAATGAACTCTATACCACTGCTTTGCGAGATGGTGTGTCTCCTTATAGTTTACAGGTAGAAAATGGTAGTTTTGTGATTCCTCATGGCGACCACAATCACTACATCAAGGTTCAAACGAAGGGATATGAAGTGGCTTTGAAAAACAAGATTCCAGCCCTACAATCCAATTATCAACCTGGAGCTTTTGATGAGAAGGCAGTCTTGGAGAAAGTAGATCAACTTCTAGCTGATAGCAGAAGTATCTACAAAGACAAGCCTATCGAACAAAGACAGATTGAGTTAGCCTTAGGTCAGTTTACTGAAAATATGAAGAAACTGGCAACTAACTCTACAGCAGGTTATCTTGCAACACTTGAACTCTTTGATAAGCAATATATCCATATTGATGAAAGTGTCAAACCTGTTGAAACAAGTGCTTTAGATAAGAAATATCAGGCCTTGATTGATAAAATCAATACTCTGGATACGGACACTTATGGACTTCCTAAGAAAGACCTACTCGTTCGACTCCAAGAAGCTAAGTTAGCTAAAGATGAGGCCGGTTTAGCAGCGGTTGAATCACAACTTCAAGCCTTGCAAGACTTTAATGATCGAACAGGTGTTACAACAGTAGAATACATCAAGTATTTCTACGAACACGTAAATGACGGTCGTTTGAATGATGAACTACGAAACAAAGTGGCTCAGTTGACTTGGACCCTGTATCAATCTCAATCCTTCCTAAAGGCAGCAGAATTGAACAAATTATTCCCAAGCATCTATCAGGCAAAACAAGAAGTGGAAGAAGCTTTGAAAGCTCAACCAACTACTGCTAAATCGACTCAGACAGTTCTAGATACTGAAAAAGTTGATAATCAAACTGCCAAGACAGCTATTTATGGCTTCTTGAAAGAATTGTACGGAGACTTTATGCCTGAAGAACATGTCAATCATGTTAGCAAGGAAGAAGTAGAAAGTCTTTTGAGCAAGGCAAATCAACTCTTGGAACAAATCCAAGAAGAAGGAATCAGACAATCCTTAGCAGAAGAAGTAGAAAATCTCAAAGTTGCTACAAACAAGGCTGATGCAGACTTGGATGAAGTAAACAGTCAGGTGAAAGATGTCTTGACTCGTATCGCTAGCGCCCTTCAACAAGAAAAGGATAATGCTGAGCAAGATCCTCAGACACTTGTACTCTATCAAAAACTTTACGATATTCTTATGTCGCTTCACGCTTACTTAGAAAACAATAAGGGTTCTGATGCCGACTTTGATAAGGTGGATGCTCTACTAGATCAACTTTCTGCTAAGAGTAAAGATAAGGCTGCTTTACTTGAATTGACAAAAGCTATTCTGGTCTTGAATCAAGAAATCAAGTCTAAATCAAGAGCAAGTGAAGAAGCAACTCCAGCAACAAAAGCTGAATCGAATGCTGATAGCACAAGTGCAGAGAATCAACCAATTGCAAGTACAGCAACCGAAGCACCAGTAGCATCTGAATCTAACAGTGAAACTGCTAGCGACGAAAGCAAACCAAGCAACACAACAGATTCTAAACCTGCTGAATCAACTTCAGAAAAGGAAACAACAGAATCTACAACAAGTACTGGAAATCAAGAAAAACCAGCATAATAAAAAGAAAGGCGAAGTAGCTGAGCTACCTCGTCTTTTTAGTCTTTATAAGCTACGATACCAATAATGGTATCAACTGCACGTTCCATTGTCTGAAGGCTGACGTATTCAAAACGTCCGTGCATATTTTCTCCTCCTGCAAAGATATTAGGAGTTGGGATTCCCATAAAGGAAATCTTAGAGCCGTCTGTCCCTCCACGGATTGGTTCGATTATAGGAGTGATCCCCAAATCTTCCATAACGGCTTTAGCAACGGTAACTGGAGTCATGTCTTTTTCAATTACTTCTTTCATATTGTAGTACTGGTCTGTCAAGTTTAGAGTGACACGGTCGCTATCAAGTTCTTGATTCATCTTATCAGTGATAGACTGCATAGCTGCTTTACGCGCTTCAAAGGCATCTTTTTCAAAATCACGAATGATGTAGCTTGCACGCGCCTCCTCGACACTACCTGTCACATCCATTAGATGGTAGAAGCCTTGGTAACCTTCAGTTAACTCAGGTCTGTCATTCTCTGGAAGTTGATTGTGAAAATCAATTGCTAGCTGAAGGGCATTGACCATCTGACCTTTGGCGGTACCAGGGTGGACATTGCGTCCTTGGAAATGCAATTCAGCACCCGCTGCTGAAAAGGTCTCGTACTGAAGTTCACCTAGTGGGCCACCATCAACTGTGTAGGCAAAATCAACATCAAAATCTTCTGCATCAAATTTATTAGCACCAACACCGATTTCTTCATCTGGACCAAAACCAACACGAATCTCACAGTGTTTGATTTCAGGGTGAGCAGTTAGATATTCAATAGCAGTCATAATTTCAGCAATCCCTGACTTGTCATCAGCACCTAGCAAGGTTGTTCCATCGGTTGTGATGAGCGTTTGTCCTGGATATTTCTCAAGACTCTTAAAGTCAGCTGAATCGAGTTTGAAACCAGAATTCCCTAGTTCAATCACACCACCATCGTAGTTTTCAATTACCTGTGGATTGACTCCTTCGGCATTAAAGTCAGCAGTATCCATGTGAGATATAAAGCCAATTTTTCGTGTTAAAGATGGATCATTGGCTGGCAAGGTCCCAATTGCAAAACCATTTGGTAGATAATAAACATTTTGTAGTCCAACACGTTTCATTTCAGGAATAAGAACATTGGTTGCGAAATCCACCTGACTCTGCGTACTTGGAGTAGTAGTAGAGTGTTCATCAGAGCGCGTGTTGACCTTAACGTAGGTCAAGAAGCGGTCCAAGAGATTTGGATAAGTCATAAAAAACTCCTTTTGAATTCATTTTTTCCATTGTATCATAGAAAAGAGAGAAAAACAAAAGACAGAAGTTAGGGAAATTCGCTATGTTGGCGTTTACTTATTAATGGATAAATGATAAAATAAACTTGATAAAAATATCACAAGGAAGCGATTATGAAAAAAGCAATTTTAATGATGACTTTCGGTTCGCCAGAAGAGATTACCTTTGAAGGTGTGGCTGATTTTTTCACAAATATTCGTCGTGGAGTGAGACCTCAAGACCACGAAATTCAGACTCTCTATGATAATTATGTACGAATTGGCGGCACGCCTCTGCAAAAAATTACCCGAGAAGAGGTTGCCTTGGTAGAAGCTAGGCTGGGGAATGAGTATAGTGTTTATTTTGCTAATAAGTTTTCTAGACCCTTTATCCCAGATGTAATAGGTCAGATGGAAGCAGACGGAATCGAGCAGTGTATTTGCTTGATTTTGGAGCCCCATTATTCTTTTTACTCTGTCATGGGATACGAGAAATTTTTAGAAAGCAAACAAATTAAATTTTTAGTTATCAAGGACTGGTATCAAGAAGAAGCGCTCTTAAACTATTGGGCAGATGAAATTGCTAAGATTTTAAAAGAAGAAGTAAAGCAGGATAGCTTTAAAGTCATCTTTTCAGCCCATAGTGTGCCCATTTTTGCCTTGGATTTTGGTGACCCCTATATCGACCAAATTTTCGAAAATAGCAAGCTAGTCGCTGAAAAACTAGGTTTGAGTTCTGAGCAATATACTAATACTTGGCAAAGTGAAAGTGATATCGGTATTCCATGGATTAAGCCAGATGTCTTAGAGTATCTCAGAGAACGGAAAGAACATCCAGACCATTATATTTTTGTTCCTATCAGCTTCATTAGCGAGCATATTGAAGTCTTGTTTGACAATGATGTGGAATGTTATGACTTATGTCAGGAATTTGGTGTAAACTACCATCGTCCACCAATGCCAAATACAGATTCTCGTTTGATTGATGCCTTGGTTAATACAGTCAGAGCTAATGAGGACAAAGAGTTTAAGGAATTTCTCCCAGAAGAAGAAACCTTTGATGAGTTAGTTCCTTCAGATGAGACGAAAAATATCTTGGCCGAATCTCAAGATTTACAAATGCCAGAATTTGTGAAAAAATTGATTGAGAAAAAAGGTCGGGAAAATGTTAAGATGCCTTATCTTATTAAGAAAATGCTTGAGAAAGCAGGTAAGTTACCAAAAGAGTAAAGAAAAAAGGATTTAGCTTTGCGCTAGATCCTTTTAATCGATTATTTTTTCTCAAGAAGAGCTTTGATTTCTTGAAGTACTTCCAATTCAGTTGGTCCAGCTGGAGCTTCTTCAACAGTTTCTTCTTTCTTAGTAAGGCTTTGGGCTTTTTCCATAGCTTTAATAACGAAGAAGAGAACAGTACCTACAACAAGGAAGTTGATAATAGCACTCAAGAATTTACCATATGTAACACCATTCCATGCAAGCTCAGCGATATTTTGTACTTTCGCAGCTTCCAAGGCTGGGTTCAATAGTAGAGGAGTGATGATATCGTTAACGAATGAAGTTACGATAGCACCAAAAGCAGAGGCAATAATCACACCGACAGCAAGGTCAACAACATTACCACGAAGCAAAAATGCTTTAAGATCTTTTAACATTTTCATAATTCCTTTCCAAAATTTTTACTCTTGATTATATATTAATTAAGAAGTTCTTGCAAGCAATATGCTTAATTTTTTCTTATTTTTTAAAAATAAATACCTTACTAAAAATATAATTGAGGATAATTATCAAGAATTGTGAAATAACGGTTTCAATACTATTAACCTTGTCTATATTATTATTTACAAATTGTCCGATAATATTAGGAAACTGAGTTACAAAGATAAAAGTTAAAAACAAGTCTAAAAGAAAAGTAGAAAGACGTGCTATAGTAAATTTTACTAAACGAATTGACCAATTCTCTCTAGCTTGCTTAAAGACAAGCCTATCATTTGTAATAAATGCAAATAGGATACCGATACTATTTGCTAGTCCAGTAGCAAGGAGTTCTCTATGAGTTAGTTGATAAATGACTAATCTAGATAGAATGGAGACAAGAGTAGTTGCTATTCCAAAAAAAAGATAGGCTAAGAGCTCATTCACGAAGAGACTTTCAATGCGTTTTTTCATGCTTTAAGTATAGCATAAAGCAGGCTATTGTGCTATACTAGTAAGGTTGATTGAATCAACCCTTGGTGCTTAGCTTCTTTCACCAAGCATATTACACGCGGGCAACCGCCAAAGGAGAAAAGATGAAAAAATTAACTATTCGTGATGTTGCAGATATTGCAATCGTTGCTGCTATCTATGTCGTTTTAACTGTCACACCACCCTTAAATGCTATTAGCTATGGTGCTTATCAGTTTCGCATTTCAGAAATGATGAACTTTATGGCTTTTTACAATCCTAAGTATATCATCGGAGTTACTATCGGTTGTATGATTGCTAATTTCTTTAGCTTCGGACTGCTAGATGTCTTTGTTGGTGGTGGTTCAACCTTGGTATTCCTCAGTCTAGGTGTTTGGCTTTTTGCAAAATACAGCAAAGATTATCTTTTTAACGGATTGATTCGAAAAGATCATTTCTTCTTCTCAATCCTCTTTTCAATTTCCATGTTTACTATTGCTGCCGAGTTGAATATCGTAGCGCAATTACCATTTTTCCTTACTTGGTTCACAACAGGAATCGGTGAATTTGCCTCATTGATTATTGGAGCGATTATTATTGGCAAAATTGGTCGTCGAATTGATTTAAGCAAATAGACGAAGAGAAGCTAGGTAGCTCTTACCTGGCTTTTTCTTATGGAAAATTTCTAAGGAAACTTGACAAGTTTTTCTAACTATAGTATACTTTTGAGGTAAGCTGATTTAGCTCAGTTGGCAGAGCGTATCCATGGTAAGGATGAGGTCGCCGGTTCAATCCCGGCAATTAGCATTAAATAGACAAGAAAACCCTTGATTTACAAGGGTTTTTGTTATCTCTGCATCAAAAGTTTCAAAGATATTTCTATTCAGCTGTGTAAATGAAACTAAAGAGTTTCGTCTGTTGACAAAAGTGATTCTCTTTAGTAGAATAGAAGGTGCGATGAGTCGATAGGTAGTCTTCGGACTACTATTGAGCATAAGGAGGTCATAACGCAGGAGCGGACCTTGATGAGTTGTGTGAACCTGCTCATCACATGAAGATGCCTCTTAGTCCCTAGTCTAGCGACTGGGGATTTTTATTTTCCAAAAATTGATGAAAATGCTTTGCAATTCATGGAAAAAGTAGTATAATACATCTATTATAGAAATTTTTAGAAAATTCCGAAAGAGGTTATTTATGGGATATACAGTTGCTGTAGTCGGCGCGACAGGTGCTGTCGGAGCTCAGATGATAAAAATGTTGGAAGAATCAACACTTCCAATCGATAAAATCCGTTTACTTGCTTCTGCACGTTCAGCAGGCAAGACTTTGAAATTTAAAGATCAAGATATTACAATTGAAGAAACGACTGAAACAGCTTTTGAAGGAATTGACATTGCTCTCTTTTCGGCAGGTGGTTCTACATCAGCTAAGTATGCACCATACGCAGTAAAAGCTGGCGCGGTAGTAGTAGATAATACATCTTACTTCCGTCAAAATCCAGATGTTCCTTTGGTTGTTCCAGAGGTCAATGCTCATGCACTTGATGCCCACAACGGGATTATTGCTTGCCCTAACTGTTCAACAATCCAAATGATGGTGGCGCTTGAACCTGTCCGTCAAAAATGGGGCTTGAATCGTATCATCGTTTCAACTTACCAAGCCGTCTCAGGTGCTGGTATGGGAGCAATTCTTGAGACACAACGTGAACTTCGTGAAGTCTTGAATGATGGTGTAACCCCACGTGATTTGCATGCGGGAATCTTGCCTTCAGGTGGGGATAAGAAACATTATCCTATCGCCTTCAATGCTCTTCCACAAATTGATGTCTTCACTGAAAATGATTACACTTACGAAGAGATGAAGATGACTAAGGAAACTAAGAAAATTATGGAAGATGATAGCATTGCAGTGTCTGCAACATGTGTGCGTATTCCAGTCTTGTCAGCTCACTCTGAGTCTGTTTACATCGAAACAAAAGAAGTGGCTCCAATTGAAGAAGTAAAAGCAGCTATCGCAGCCTTCCCAGGCGCTGTCCTTGAAGATGATGTCGCTCATCAAATTTATCCGCAAGCCATCAATGCAGTGGGATCGCGTGATACCTTTGTTGGTCGTATCCGTAAAGACTTGGATGCTGAAAAAGGAATCCACATGTGGGTTGTTTCAGATAACCTTCTCAAAGGTGCTGCTTGGAACTCAGTTCAGATTGCTGAAACTCTTCACGAACGTGGCTTGGTTCGTCCAACGGCCGAATTGAAATTTGAATTAAAATAGTCATAACGTTTAGGAGTTCAGATGAACTCCTTCTTTAAAATAGAGAGGTGTTTCTCATGTCTTATAAAGATTTAAAAGAGTGTAAAATCATCACAGCCTTTATTACCCCCTTCCATGAGGATGGTTCCATCAACTTCGATGCTATTCCAGCCTTGATTGAGCATTTATTGGACCATCATACGGATGGAATTCTTCTCGCAGGGACCACTGCTGAGAGTCCAACCTTGACCCATGATGAGGAGTTGGAACTGTTTGCGGCTGTACAAAAGATTGTCAATGGACGTGTGCCTTTGATTGCGGGTGTGGGTACCAATGATACGCGTGACTCTATCGAGTTTGTCAAAGAAGTAGCAGAATTTGGTGGTTTCGCAGCTGGGCTTGCTATTGTTCCTTACTACAACAAACCTTCTCAAGAAGGAATGTATCAGCACTTTAAAGCGATTGCAGATGCTTCGGACCTACCAATTATTATCTATAACATTCCAGGTCGTGTGGTTGTCGAATTGACTCCAGAAACCATGCTTCGTTTGGCTGACCATCCAAATATTATTGGTGTCAAAGAATGTACTAGCTTGGCTAATATGGCTTACTTGATTGAGCACAAGCCAGAGGAGTTCTTGATTTATACAGGTGAGGATGGAGATGCTTTCCATGCCATGAACCTTGGTGCGGACGGGGTTATTTCTGTTGCCTCTCATACAAATGGGGATGAAATGCACGAGATGTTTACTGCTATTGCAGAAAGCGATATGAAGAAAGCCGCAGCTATTCAACGTAAATTTATTCCTAAGGTTAATGCCCTCTTCTCATATCCAAGTCCTGCTCCAGTTAAGGCAGTTCTTAACTATATGGGATTTGAAGCTGGTCCAACTCGTTTACCTCTTGTTCCAGCACCAGAAGAAGATGCCAAACGCATTATCAAGGTTGTTGTAGATGGCGACTACGAAGCGACTAAAGCAACCGTAACAGGTGTCTTAAGACCAGATTACTAATAAAGACAATAAAATCCATGGCCGCAATAACGAGCATGGATTTTTCTTATTTTCCTAAACAGAATTGACTAAAGAGTTGGGTGATAAGTTCATCAGGAGCAGCATCTCCAGTGATTTCTCCGAGTATTTCCCAAGTACGAGTCAAGTCAACTTGAAGCAAGTCAACTGGCATACCTAGTTCCAGCCCTTCATTAACAGCTTGCAAACTTTCAACTGCTTTTTCAATCAGGGAAATGTGACGGGCATTTGACAAGTAGGTAGCATCTTGCTCAACCAAACCGGCATTCTCAAAGAAGAGGTTGTTGATTTTCTCTTCAATCTTATCAATGTTTTGATTTTTGAGGACCGAAATACGAATAAGGTCTTCAGGGAGTTCCGAAGTTTCAATCGCTTCAGGTAGGTCTGTTTTATTAAGTAGAATAATGCGATTGGTTTCTTGACTAATTTCAAGTAGTTGTCTGTCTTGGGCGGTCAGTGGTTCGCTAGCATTTAGCACTAGTAGAACCAAGTCGGCTTCCTTAAGAGCTTTTTTCGAACGCTCAACACCGATTTGTTCAACGATATCATCCGTTTCACGGATACCAGCTGTGTCAATCAATTTTAGAGGAACACCGTTGATGTTGACGTATTCTTCAATGACATCTCGAGTTGTACCAGCAATGTCTGTAACGATAGCCTTGTCTTCACGCAAGAGGTTGTTGAGGAGGCTGGATTTTCCAACGTTAGGACGGCCGATGATAGCTGTTGAAATTCCCTCACGGAGGATTTTGCCGCGACGGGCTGTCTTAAGGAGATTAGTTAGCAATTGCTCAAACTCCATAGTCTTCTCACGGACAACAGCAGTAGTGGCTTCCTCAACATCGTCGTACTCAGGATAATCAATATTGACCTCGACTTGGGCAAGTGTATTGAGGATTTCTTGACGGGTATTATTGATAAGATCAGAAAGGGAACCATCAAGTTGTTTGACCGCAATGTTCATGGCCTTGTCTGTCTTGGCGCGGATGATATCCATTACCGCCTCAGCCTGAGTCAAATCCACACGACCATTTAAAAAGGCACGTTTGGTAAATTCACCAGGCTCTGCCATGCGAGCCCCTTCACGGATAGCTAGTTGGAGAATCTCATTGGTCACCGCAATCCCACCGTGGGTGTTAATCTCGATAATATCCTCACGAGTGAAGGTTTTTGGAGATTTCATGGCTCCAACCATGACTTCGTCCATGACTTTACTAGTCAGAGGATCAACAATGTGACCGTAGTTGAGAGTGTGGCTGGCAACCTTGTTCAAGTCTTTTCCTTTATAAATCTTTTGCGCAATAGCAAAACTTTCTGTTCCGCTCAGGCGGACAATACCAATAGCCCCTTCGCCTAGTGGAGTAGAGATAGCAGCGATGGTATCAAATTCACGTGTAATCATAATATTTCCTTTAATTAATAGCTCTTTTCTTGGAAATTTTCCCAAGTCTCTTTTCAAATTGTAACAAATTTAGGCTATTTCTTCAATGGATGCTACTTGGAGATTGAAAAAGCCTAAGCAATTCTGCTTAAGCTAGATTATTTGGTGCGCATTTCACCTTGAGGGAAGTAAGTTCCTTCTGGCATGTCGTTGATGATGACATGGACAGCAGATTGAGGGGCTCCAGTGTTGCGAACAACAGCTTCTGTTACTTCCTTAGCAAGAGCCTTCTTTTGCTCGAGCGTGCGTCCTTCAAATAAATCGATGCGTACAAATGGCATAATAACTTCCTCCGCTAGTTTTTGATTTCTTCTATTTTACCACATTTTGCCGTTTAAAGCTTAAGAAAATTATGATATACTAGAATGTAGCAAAAATTTAGAAATGGACGTGAAGCAAGAAACATGGCACAGTTGTATTATCGTTATGGGACCATGAACTCTGGTAAGACAATCGAGATTCTTAAAGTAGCCTATAACTATGAGGAGCAAGGAAAAGGTGTTGTGATTATGACCTCGGCTCTGGATACGCGTGACGGTGTTGGCTATGTGTCGAGTCGAATTGGCATGAAACGCCCTGCCATTGCGATTGAGGAAACAACTGATATCTTCGGCTATATCCGTGATTTACCCGAAACACCTTACTGTGTGTTGGTCGATGAAGCCCAGTTTCTCAAGCGTCACCATGTTTACGACCTAGCTCGTGTTGTTGATGAGTTAGACATACCTGTCATGGCTTTTGGCTTGAAAAATGACTTTCGTAATGAACTATTCGAAGGTTCCAAATATCTCTTGCTCTTAGCAGACAAGATTGACGAAATCAAAACCATCTGTCAGTATTGTAAGAAAAAGGCGACTATGGTGTTGCGAACACAGGATGGACTGCCCGTTTATGATGGAGAGCAGATCCAGATTGGCGGTAATGAAACCTATATCTCAGTTTGCCGTAAACATTATTTTGCGCCAATGATAACCTCTAACAAGGAGCAAAACTATGACAATTGAACTAAGAGATGTTACAATGGAAAATTATTTTGATGTTTTGAATTTGGATGTCAAGGAATATCAAAAACAATTCATTGCAACCAACGCAATTAGTTTAGCTGAAGCATACGTCTACACTAAAAATGGAGATTTTGTAGCTCCATTGGCAGTTTATGATAATGATGCAATTATAGGTTTTGTGATGATAGCTTATGATAAAAAGATCGGAATTAGTAGTGGAAATTATTTACTATTTCGTTTTATGATTGATAAGAATTTTCAAAATCAAGGATATTTTAAACCAATTATGAATAAAGTACTAGACTATGTTCGGACAGCGCCAGCAGGTTTAAGCAATAAACTTTGGTTGTCTTATGAACCAGAAAATGAACATGCAAGATACTGTTACCTCAGTTATGGATTTAAAGAAACTGGGGAAATATCCGAGAATGAAGTAGTAGCAATCTATGATTTAACAATTGAGAAATAAGGAGAAAAAATGAACATCTATGATCAACTACAAGCTGTAGAAGACCGTTATGAAGAATTAGGAGAATTGCTGAGTGACCCAGATGTAGTATCTGACACTAAGCGTTTCATGGAGCTTTCAAAAGAGGAAGCTTCAACTCGTGACACGGTAACAGCCTACCGTGAGTATAAGCAAGTCCTTCAAAACATCGTCGATGCTGAAGAGATGATTAAGGAATCAGGTGGAGACGCTGACTTGGAAGAAATGGCCAAGCAAGAGCTCAAAGATGCCAAGGCTGAGAAAGAAGAATACGAAGAAAAACTAAAAATCTTGCTCCTTCCAAAGGATCCAAACGATGACAAGAACATCATCCTTGAAATCCGTGGCGCTGCTGGTGGAGACGAAGCAGCACTTTTCGCTGGTGACCTTCTAACTATGTACCAAAAGTATGCGGAAGCCCAAGGTTGGCGCTTTGAAGTTATGGAAGCCTCTATGAATGGTGTAGGTGGTTTCAAAGAAGTGGTTGCCATGGTTTCAGGTCAATCTGTTTACTCTAAACTCAAGTACGAATCAGGTGCCCACCGTGTGCAACGTGTTCCTGTGACAGAAAGCCAAGGTCGTGTCCATACATCAACTGCCACAGTCCTTGTCATGCCTGAAGTACAAGAAGTAGAATACGATATTGATCCAAAAGACCTTCGTGTTGACATCTATCACGCCTCTGGTGCTGGTGGACAGAACGTCAATAAGGTTGCGACTGCCGTTCGTATCGTTCACTTGCCAACCAATATCAAGGTTGAGATGCAGGAAGAACGTACTCAGCAGAAGAACCGTGAGAAGGCCATGAAAATCATTCGTGCGCGTGTTGCTGACCACTTTGCTCAGATTGCACAAGATGAACAAGACGCTGAGCGTAAGTCAACAATCGGTACTGGTGACCGTTCAGAACGGATTCGTACTTATAACTTCCCACAAAACCGTGTTACAGACCACCGTATTGGATTGACCCTCCAAAAACTAGATACGATTTTATCTGGTAAATTGGACGAAGTTGTGGATGCCTTGGTTCTTTATGACCAAACACAAAAATTAGAAGAATTAAACAAATAATGAAATTAGCTCAATTATTTTCAGATTTTGAAGAAGAGTTGATAAGACAAGGAGAGGAAGCTGAAAGCCTCTCTTTTGTCTATCGTAGCCTGAAAAATCTTTCTTTTACAGATTTTGTCTTTGCCCTCCAGCAAGAGGTAAACAAGGAAGAAAAACAATTTGTAAAAGGAATTTTCCAACAGTTAGCAGCTCATAAACCAGCCCAGTATATCATTGGTCATGCAGATTTTTATGGAATGCAGCTAAAAGTGGATGAGCGTGTTTTGATTCCTCGTCCAGAGACTGAGGAGCTGGCTGAGCTTATCCTGGCTGAGAATCCTGAGACGAATCTTTCAGTTCTGGATATTGGAACAGGTAGTGGAGCTATTGCTCTCGCTCTAGCAAAAAACAGACCAGATTGGTCAGTGACAGCAGCGGATATTTCCCAAGATGCTTTAGATTTAGCTAACGAAAATGCTAAAAATCAAAATCTTCAAATATTTTTAAAAAAATCTGACTGTTTTACAGAAATTTCTGAAAAATATGATATAATTGTTTCCAATCCACCCTATATCTCTCGTGAAGATGAGTCAGAGGTCGGCTTGAATGTTTTGCATTCGGAGCCTCATCTAGCTCTCTTTGCAGACGAAGATGGCCTAGCTATTTACCGTAAAATTGCGGAAGATGCAAAGTACCATCTTAAGGATGGTGGTAAGATTTACCTTGAAATTGGATACAAGCAAGGTCAAAGTGTTCCTGATCTTTTTAGGAAAAATCTTCCTGAAAAACGAGTACGAACACTTAAGGACCAATTTGATCAAGATAGGATGGTTGTGGTTGATGATGGACAGGATTAGAAAAGAGTTGGAAAAGGGCGGAGCTGTTGTTCTTCCTACAGAGACAGTTTACGGTCTCTTTGCCAAGGCTCTAGACGAAAAAGCAGTTGATCATGTATACCAGCTCAAACGTCGTCCTAGAGATAAGGCACTAAATCTTAATATCGCCTCTCTAGAGGACATCTTGAACTTTTCTAAGAATCAGCCATCTTATCTGCAAAAACTTGTAGAGACCTTTTTGCCAGGTCCCTTGACCCTTATTCTTGAAGCAAATGACAGAGTTCCCTATTGGGTCAATTCTGGTCTTGCAACTGTTGGATTTCGGATGCCTAGTCATCCCATTACCCTTGATTTGATTCGAGAGACAGGTCCCTTGATTGGGCCGTCTGCTAATATCTCAGGTCATGCAAGTGGAGTGACCTTTGCTCAAATTCTAGAGGATTTTGACCAAGAGGTTTTGGGGCTAGAAGACGATGCTTTTCTAACTGGACAGGATTCAACTATTTTGGACTTGTCTGGAGACAAGGTGAAAATCTTACGCCAAGGGGCGATTAAACGAGAAGATATTCTTGCTCGGTTGCCAGAGATTTCTTTTGAGGAGGCATGAGATGCTAAGAGATTTAAGAGAAACTGATGTGAAAGCCATTTGTGAAATTAACCAAGAAGCCTTAGGCTATTCTTTTAGTCTGGAGGACACGGCTAGTCAATTAGCTAGACTATCTCAGGATTCCCATCATTTCCTTCTTGGCTATGAGGATGAAGCTAGTTATGCCTTGCTTGGATATGTCCACGCTGAGGTCTATGAATCCCTTTATTCCAAAGCAGGATTTAATATTTTAGCCTTAGCAGTTTCACCTCAAGCGCAAGGTCAAGGTATTGGTAAAAGCTTATTACAAGGGTTGGAGCAAGAAGCAAAAAGACGTGGTTATGGATTTATCCGCTTAAACTCTGCCAATCATCGTCTGGGTGCTCATGCATTTTATGAAAAAGTTGGTTATACTTGTGATAAAGTGCAGAAACGATTTATTCGCATCTTTTAGTTTAGTTTCTTTCTTGTAAAAACAAACTAAAGGACCAGTCACACTATAAAGGAGAAGACCTATGATTTTTGACAAAGATGATTTTAAAGCATACGATGCTGATCTCTGGAATGCTATTGCCAAAGAAGAAGAACGCCAACAAAACAATATTGAGTTGATTGCTTCGGAAAACGTTGTTTCCAAGGCTGTTATGGCAGCTCAAGGGTCTATCTTGACGAATAAATATGCCGAAGGTTACCCAGGACGCCGCTATTATGGTGGAACTGATGTGGTAGACGTGGTAGAGACTCTAGCCATTGAACGCGCAAAAGAAATTTTCGGTGCTAAATTTGCTAATGTCCAACCTCACTCTGGAAGCCAAGCCAACTGTGCGGCTTACATGGCCTTGATTGAGCCAGGTGATACCGTTATGGGGATGGATTTGGCAGCAGGTGGACACTTGACTCACGGAGCTCCTGTCAGCTTCTCAGGTCAAACTTATAACTTTGTGTCTTATAGTGTGGACCCTGAAACGGAACTCTTGGACTTTGATGCTATCTTGAAACAAGCCCAAGAAGTCAAACCAAAATTGATTGTAGCAGGTGCTTCAGCCTATTCTCAAATTATCGATTTTTCAAAATTCCGTGAAATTGCGGATGCTGTTGGGGCGAAGCTCATGGTCGATATGGCACATATCGCTGGTTTGGTTGCGGCTGGTCTTCACCCAAGTCCAGTACCATACGCTCATATCACGACAACAACGACCCACAAAACCCTTCGTGGACCTCGTGGTGGTTTGATTTTGACCAATGATGAGGACCTAGCTAAGAAGATCAATTCAGCAATTTTCCCAGGTATTCAGGGTGGTCCTTTGGAGCATGTTGTGGCAGCTAAAGCTGTTTCTTTCAAAGAGGTCTTAGATCCAGCCTTCAAGGAATATGCTGCCAATGTTATCAAGAACAGCAAGGCTATGGCAGATGTTTTCTTGCAAGATCCTGATTTCCGTATTATTTCTGGAGGGACTGAAAACCACCTCTTCCTAGTGGATGTAACAAGGGTTGTAGAAAACGGAAAAGTTGCTCAAAACTTGCTGGATGAAGTCAATATTACCCTAAATAAAAATTCAATCCCATACGAAAGCTTGTCACCATTCAAGACAAGTGGGATTCGTATCGGATCTGCAGCCATCACTGCACGTGGATTTGGTGAAGAAGAGAGTCGCAAAGTGGCTGAACTAATCATTAAAACCCTTAAAAATGCAGAAAATGAAGCTGTCTTAGAAGAAGTGAGAAGTGCAGTTAAAGAATTGACAGATGCCTTCCCATTATACGAGGACTAAAACTTTTATGGACATTTATATTAAGAAAGCCATTATCCATCAGTTTAGCCCGGATGATACCGAGCTGTTTCTAGCGGATAAGTTTCTCAATATCACTCCAAAAATCGAAGAATACTTGCGTAAAAAAATTGAACGTGTGTATTCAGATGAAGCCAAGACTGGGATTTTCGAAGAAGAAAATCCCTTCTTCAATCACATCACAGACGATTTGTTGGAGACATCAGTAACACTGGCTAATCTCTGGAAAGAGGAGTTCAGCATTTCCGAAAATCTCAAGACCAATGACTTGATTTTTGTGCAATTTTCTAAAGAAGGTGTAGAACATTTCGCTTTCTTACGAATTGCCCTGCGTGAGACCCTGACCCACCTCGGTGGAGAAGTTGATAATCCAATCAAGCTGACTCAGAATAACCTGCCTGGATTTGGAACGGGTGCTGATGAGGCCTTGGTGGTCAATCTTCAGAGTCGCAAGTACCATCTCATTGAAAAACGCATCAAGTACAATGGGACTTTCTTGAACTATTTTTCAGACAATCTTCTTGCCGTTTCCCCTAAGATTTCTCCCAAGAAATCCATCAAGGAACTGGAAAAAACGGCCCAGAGAATTGCTGAGACTTTTAACACAGATGATTTTCAATTTCAATCTAAAGTGAAATCAGCGATTTTCAACAACCTAGAAGAAAGCAATGAATTGTCACCTGAGAAATTGGCTAATGACCTTTTTGATAACAATCTGACGGCTCGTTTGAGCTTTATTGACCAAGTTAAAGAAGCTGTCCCAGAACCTGTTCAATTTGATGAAATTGATGCCAGTCGCCAATTAAAGAAATTTGAAAACCAAAAACTTTCCTTGTCAAATGGAATTGAACTCATCGTTCCCAATAACGTCTATCAAGACGCCGAGTCTGTTGAGTTTATCCAAAACGACAATGGAACCTACTCTATCTTAATCAAAAATATCGAGGATATTCAAAGTAAATAATGTTTAAACGAATTCGAAGAGTGCTTGTACTAGCAGTCTTCCTTTTTGCTGGCTATAAAGCTTACCGTGTTCACCAAGATGTCAAGCAAGTCATGACCTACCAACCCATGGTGCGAGAGATCTTGAGTGAAAAAGACACCCCAGCAAACGAAGAGCTTGTGCTCGCTATGATTTATACTGAAACAAAAGGAAAAGAAGGCGATGTTATGCAGTCTAGTGAGTCTGCAAGTGGTTCCACCAACACCATCAATGATAATGCCTCTAGCATTCGCCAAGGCGTTCAAACTCTGACAGACAATCTCTATCTGGCCCAGAAGAAGGGGGTTGATGTCTGGACGGCTGTTCAAGCCTATAATTTTGGACCTGCCTATATCGATTTTATCGCCCAAAACGGCAAGGAAAACACCTTGGCTCTGGCCAAACAGTACTCTCGTGAGACTGTTGCTCCCTTGCTTGGCAATACCACTGGAAAGACTTATAGTTATATTCACCCCATTTCCATTTTTCATGGGGCCGAACTCTATGTAAATGGAGGAAACTATTACTATTCTAGACAGGTGCAACTCAACCTTTACATCATCAAATGTTTCACTCTCTTTTCGACATCTGGCTAGCCCAGGTGTTTTTGTTATAAGTTTTCTTTAAGATAGATATATTACTCTAGAAAGGTAAAGGAGGAAATTCCCTATGAGAAAGAAACTCTTTCTGACTAGTGCTGCGGTCTTGTGGGCAGTAACAGCTATGAATAGCGTCCATGCAGCAACAGATGTTCAAAAAGTTATCGATGAAACCTATGTCCAACCTGAATATGTCCTAGGTTCATCATTGTCTGAAGACCAAAAAAATCAAACCCTTAAAAAACTAGGCTACAATGCCTCAACAGACACCAAAGAACTCAAAACCATGACACCTGATGTCTATTCTAAGCTTATGAATGTTGCCAATGACTCTAGTTTACAGTTGTATTCATCAGCCAAGATTCAAAAACTAGGTGACAAGTCGCCACTTGAGGTCAAGATTGAAACACCAGAAAACATCACTAAGGTGACTCAGGATATGTACCGAAATGCAGCCGTAACTTTGGGTGTGGAACACGCCAAAATCACTGTAGCAGCACCCATTCCAGTTACAGGTGAGAGTGCCTTAGCAGGGATTTACTATTCGCTAGAGGCTAATGGAGCCAAGGTACCACAAGCTAATAAAGACTTGGCTCAAGAAGAGCTGAAGGCTCTGTCCGATATCAATGCTGAAAACAAGGATAAGTCAGGCTATGATGCTAATAAATTAAACGTTGCCCTAGCTGATATCAAGTCAGGACTCGCCAAAGCTAAAGAAAGCAAGGGAAATCTGACGGAGGAAGATATCCGTAAAATTGTTGAAGATACCTTGAAAAATTACAAACTTGATCAGGTTATAACAGGAAACCAAATCAATATCATCATCAATTTTGCTTTGAATCTATCGAAGAGTGATATCCTCAGCAATGCAGACTTCACTAAAACCCTGAATGACCTTAAACAAAGTATTGTTTCACAAGCTGGCGACAGTTTTAAAAATATCAACCTTAACTTTGATGCTGATAAGGCGCTAGAGGACGGCGGCAATTTCCTAAGCTCCCTCTGGCAAGCCATTGTCAACTTCTTCAAGAGTTTTGGTTCTTAAGAAAAATCATGGTATAATAGATGGTAACCGTAACGTTGCCGTCTTTTTTGTCGGTCAATAGAAAGAGAAGAAAATGTTAAAGAAAAATGATATTGTAGAAGTTGAAATTGTTGACTTGACCCATGAAGGTGCAGGAGTGGCCAAGGTGGATGGTTTGGTATTCTTTGTCGAGAATGCTTTACCGAGTGAAAAAATCCTCATGCGTGTCCTCAAGGTCAATAAAAAGATTGGTTTTGGTAAAGTTGAAGAATACCTTGTTCAATCACCACACCGTAATCAAGATTTAGATTTGGCTTACCTGCGTTCAGGAATCGCGGATTTAGGTCATCTTGCCTATCCAGAACAGCTCAAATTTAAAACCAAGCAAGTTAAGGATAGTCTATATAAGATTGCTGGAATTGATGATATAGAGGTTGCTGAAACTTTAGGTATGGAACATCCAGTCAAGTACCGCAATAAGGCGCAGGTCCCTGTTCGTCGTGTGAATGGTGTCTTGGAAACAGGATTTTTCCGTAAGAATTCGCATGACCTCATGCCTCTAGAAGATTTCTTTATCCAAGATCCTGTGATTGATGAGGTAGTAGTAGCTCTACGTGACTTGCTCCGTCGTTATGATTTGAAATCTTATGATGAAAAGGAACAAGCTGGTTTGATTCGTAATCTTGTGGTGCGTCGTGGCCACTATTCAGGTCAAATTATGGTTATTTTGGTAACAACTCGTCCCAAAGTTTTTCGTGTTGAGCAATTGATTGAACAACTAATCAAGCAGTTCCCAGAGATTGTGTCTGTTATGCAAAATATCAATGACCAAAATACTAATGCTATTTTCGGGAAAGAATGGCGTACGCTTTATGGTCAAGATTACATTACGGACCAAATGTTGGGAAATGATTTCCAAATCTCTGGACCAGCCTTTTACCAGGTCAATACTGAAATGGCAGAGAAGCTCTACCAAACAGCTATTGACTTTGCTGAATTAAAAGAAGATGATGTGGTTATCGATGCTTATTCTGGTATTGGAACAATTGGCCTCTCTGTTGCGAAACATGTCAAGGAAGTTTATGGTGTTGAAGTAATTCCAGAAGCGGTTGAGAATAGCAAGAAGAATGCCCAGCTGAACAATATTTCAAACGCCCACTATGTATGTGATACTGCTGAAAATGCTATGAAAAATTGGCTCAAGGAAGGTATCCAACCAACCGTTATCTTGGTTGATCCTCCACGCAAGGGCTTAACCGAAAGCTTTATCAAGGCAAGTAGCCAAACAGGAGCAGACCGCATCGCCTATATCTCCTGCAATGTCGCAACCATGGCGCGTGATATCAAACTCTATCAAGAATTGGGATATGAGTTGAAGAAAGTTCAGCCGGTTGATCTATTTCCGCAAACGCATCATGTTGAGGCGGTATCACTGCTTGTACGAGCTTAGAAAAAAATGTTGACGAAAAATCCTTGGTGTCAAGGATTTTTTTGGTATCCTCAAAAAGGTAATTTTATAATTGACAATTTGTCAGTAGAGTAGTATAATTTATAATCAGGAGGAATAAAATGCGAGATGTAAAAGATCCGGAAATTCGACGGGCTGAGATTATGGATGCTGCTATGCTCCTCTTTATGGAGAAAGGATATGCGAACACAACAACTCAGGATATAGTCGATAAGGTAAATATATCACGAGGTTTGTTATACTATCACTTTAAGAACAAAGAAGATATTCTGTATTGTCTTGTGGAACGTTATTCAGAGAAATTATTGAGAGATATTCATGTGATTGTCAATGATGACGACAAAACTGCTATTGAAAAAATAAGAGCCTTTATAGATGCCACAATAATCTCTACAGATAACGTTTCAGCGGAAGGAACTGAGTTACAAAAGACGGTTGATCTTGAAGAAAATCGTTATATGTTAGATAAGTTATCTCATAAGCTCATTGAAAAACTGACTATATATTTTGAGAGGATAATAAATCAAGGTATCTCAGAAAAAGTATTTTCTGTAAAATATCCATCAGAAACAGCAGAATTTCTGATGACAGCCTATGTTTTTGTTTCAAATAACATAGGTATAATAACTTCAAAGAAAGAACCTGTCAAAGATTACTTGAATGCATTTAAGATAATGCTGGAACAAAATCTAAATACAAAAGGACTCTTTAGCGATTAAAAAAAGATAGAATGTTTGTAAAGAGAACTATGTACCGATAGCTAAATCAAAACAAGCTATCGGTATTATTTCAAAATATAACTGACAAATTGTCAATGGAGACGAAAATATGTTAGAGATAAAGAATTTTAGTAAAAGTTATGGGGATAAGAAGGTTGTGGCTAACCTATCTATTTCAGTACAGCCTGGAGATATTTATGGTTTTATTGGAGCAAATGGTGCGGGAAAAACGTCAACGATAAAGGCAGTTGTCGGTATCCATGATTTTGAAGACGGAAGTATAATTATCAACGGTCATTCTATTAAAGAAGATCCTGTTATTTGTAAAAAAATGATGGCGTATATCCCAGATAATCCAGATTTGTATGAACATATGACAGGACTTCAATATATTAATTTTATTGCTGACTTGTTTGAAATTCCTACAAAAATACGCAGGGAGAGAATCCAAAAATACGGTGATTTATTTGATATGACTGAGCATCTTTCGGGGATTATTTCTTCATATTCACATGGTATGAAGCAACGAACAGCCATTATTTCTGCACTTGTACATTCTCCCAAACTGTTGATTTTAGATGAACCTTTTGTTGGGCTAGATCCCAAAGCAACTTTCCTACTAAAGAAAATTATGCATGAGTGTGTTTCAGATGGAGGTGCTATTTTCTTTTCAACCCATGTATTGGATGTTGCGGAAAAATTATGTAATAAGATTGCCATTATCAAAAATGGAAAGTTAATTGCAAGTGGTAATACAGGAGACGTCAAAGGTGATGAATCATTGGAGGCATTTTTCATGGAGGTGCAGGACAATGAGTAACATTTGGATACTGCTTAAGGCGCAATTGATTAATTTCTTTCCTATTAACGAGATTAGAGACTCAGGAAATAAAAAACAAAGTTCAATGGCTATTGCGAGTTTTGGCATAATAACTCTTTCCTTATTTTGCTTTGTTTATAATATACTAACAGCGAAAACATTGGTACACGTCGGACAGCAGGACTTGATACCGGCATATATGGTCTCTGTATCAAGTTTTTCAATATTATTTTTGACTGTCTTTTATTCGAATGGCATTTTATTTGGCAGTCGAGATATGGAAATTCTCCTATCCTTACCTGTTAAAAGTTCGTATATTATCACCAGCAAGTTCATGTTTATGTACTTATTGAATTTTTTAATAGGCTTGATGTTTATGCTTCCAGGTGGAATTGTATGGGGCTTGAACGGAAGTTTAAACCTCCTACAGATTATATTGTATTTTACTTCTATAATTTTTGCCCCTTTGATCCCCATGTGCATAGCGACATGCATGGGAATCGTTATTGTTGTCGCTTCATCTTTTTTTAAAAGAAAAAATGTTATCTCTCTTATTTTTTCATTTGCGATGTTAGGTATAATTGGATATTTTGCATTATCAGCTTTGCAATCAGGTGATGAAAGTAGTATTGGGGTTACTCTGGCTAAGCAAATTATTGGACTGTATCCAATTTCTAGACTATTTATGTCATACTACAATTTTCCAATGTACTATGGGATGGGATTTTATATAGTTCTTTCAATAGTCGTCTTTTATCTATTTGTCAAAATTGCTTCGTTGAAGTATGGACTACTTAATACACTTGCCAATACAAAATCAAGATATGCTAATGACAAAGTATCTTATGAAAGAAAATCGGTATTTTTTGCCTTGTATTAAAAAGAGCTTGGACGATTTTTAAGTTCTTATATGGCAGTCTTGAATGCTGGGCTTGGAGTGATTCTTTTATGTGTCTTTAGTATATGTTTCCTGTTTAATTCTGTAGGGCAAATAGGCAATTCTGCAGGAATTGAAAATATAAATGAGTATCTTTCAAACTTAGCTCCCGTCTTTATTTCATCTATGCTTTCACTCAGTTATCCAGCAGCTTCATCTATGTCTTTAGAGGGTAAAAATATTTGGATTTTGAAAAGTTCTCCGGTTGAGGTAAGAATGATTTTAAATGCTAAGATAGCTGTCAATCTTACACTTCATTTGATTGGATATATGATTTCTGTATCTGTATTTGTGCTAAAACTAGATATGAATCTCATTCAAGTCACGAACCTAATTATTGTTCCTATATGTTACTCCTTTTTTATAACTGTAATCGGAATTGCATTAAATAAAAAATATCCTAACTATGATTGGGACAGTGAGATGATAGTTGTCAAACAAAGTCTTCCTGTTATTGTAACTGGAATTATTGGTATGATTGCGCTTATTACGCCACTTTTGCTTAATTGGCTGTTTAATCTTCCGATTATATTTGTTTTACAGGTAGTATCAGTAGTTTTATTGATTATTACAATGGGTGTTTATTTAACAATAAGCAAGTCAAATTTTATCTAGTTAAAGGAGGAAAATAAGATGAAAAACAGACTGATGAAAGATATTTTGGTGTTATTAGTAATGCTAGCTATAATAGTTGTTATTTGTAGATTTCTCCCAGAAAAAGTTCCGATTCATTTTAATGCAAAAGGAGAAGCAGATATGTTTGCAAATAAATACTATCTTCTACTAGCTACAGTCATCCCCTATTCTGCATATTGGAAGTTTGTTAGGGAAAGTGAAAATAAAAAGATTAAATGAAACCCCATCTATATTTACAAATTGCATCAAAATTAAGAACGACTATTTTAAGAGGTGATTATGCACCTGAACAACAAATTCCTTCAATAAGAAGATTAGCAGAAAACGAGAAGTGTAATCCGACAACTATCCAAAAAGCAATAAAAGTTCTCGAAGAACAGAATTTGGTTATTAGCTGTGGAACATTAGGATATTTTGTCATAGCAAGCGAGCAAGAAATAAAGGAGTTAAGATATCAAGAATCTAACAAACTAGTGAAAATTTTGTTTGAAAAACTAGGTTAGCTAGGCTTTTCAGAAGATGAGATTGTCAATTTATTTTTTAGAAAAGATGCTTAGAAGAAGTTGAATGGAAATTTATTAGGATTTTTGTGAAAGTATAGAAAAGCCTTGATTTTAAGGCTTTTTTTGTGTTTTCCAATAAAGAACTTGACATTATAAGTTTAATACATTATAATACAAATACATACCAGTGGTATGAAAAAGGGGGAATATAATGGCAAGGAATAGAAACCCACATGAAACTAGAAAAAAAATATTAGAAGTTTCGAAAGATTTATTTTTAGAAAAAGGATTTGATAATACCTCAATACAAGATATAATCGATGGGTTAGGTGGATTGACGAAAGGTGTTATTTATCATCATTTCGAGTCTAAAGATGAAATATTGCAATCAATCATTAGCGAAAATAATCAAGAAATTTTAAATTATAATTGGAGAGGAGATACTGGATTAGAAAAAATACAAAATTCTTTGATGGATGCTTTCTCTGATTTTGAACAACAAAGGCTTGTATACTCAGCTTCAATTATGTTAAGAAGCCCACGTTTATTAGGTGAACAGTATCTAAATTTATTTTCTGATTTTTTACCAGGGATTAGAGAAAAAGTTTTCGAAGGTGTTAAAGATAAATCAATTAAAACAGAATATCCTGAAGAGCTAGCTGATTTGATTGTTTTAACTTTGAATATTTGGATTGGGTTCCAAATTTCTATTTATTCAGTAGAAGAATTAAAGAGTAAAATGAAGTTCATTAAACTAACTTTTGAAGGTTTGGGAGTGCAGTTGATTACTGATGAAATGATGGAAGTAATTTTCCAATTATTTGATCACTTAAAAGGTGTCAAATAAATTTTAAGTATTGATATTTTAAAAAATACCATACTCTAGATATGGTATTAAAAATTCCATTATACATACCTTTAGTATGTTATTTTTGAATTTTAACATACCGGAAGTATGTAAGGCGTTTTTTGAATAGTGTAATTAATATTAACAAAATTTTTTGGAGGAAAAATCTATGTTGTCGCTTATTAAAATCGAATTAAATAAAGTTTCAAAATCTAAATTATTTTTTGCTTGGTTGGGTACTATATTTATAGTATTAGGTATTACAGGAATCATAATTATGGGGTTAGGGACTGATAATAAACTAGGAGAGTTTGTTGGACAGAATACTAAAGATTTTAGAATTACTGATAAATGGGAAGGTTGGGCAATTGCAACATCATTGTTTGGATCTTTATTTACCAAAGCAGCATTTTTGATTTTTGAATCTTATTTATTGTCTACGATTATTATTGATGAATTTAAACGAAGAACAATTTTTCAGCTGTTTTCCTATCCTGTTTCTAAAATAAAGTTACTATGGGGAAAAGTGCTTACAGTAATTCTGATATCATTTATTGCTCATTTTACTGCACATTTAGTTATTCAATTATTAATTAAATTAGTAGCAGTTTTAACTGAATCAAATTATATCCCAATAGCTAGTCAATTAATCAACTTAGCTGGAATAACGTTTGCAACAGTACTAATAGGGTTACTACCATTTGTTTTAGGTATGATTAAGCATTCAACAGCTATAACTATGCTTTCAGGACTTGGTTTAGCAGCGTTACTTTCGAATGTAAGTCCAGGAAGTTTAACGAATAATTTTGTTGATAACTTATTCTTCTTAATATTTGCTAGTTTCATAAGTTTAATGATTGTTTCATTTTCAATTTATACTATTTCAAGAAAAGATATTAATATCAAGTAGTATAGCTAAATTTAATGGAAGGAAAGTGCTAATTTTTTGATGATTTATTTAAACGAAGAGACTGTATAAGTTGGTATTTATGCTCCTGAAGAAAAATCCTTGCATTTAAAGCTAGATATAGAAAGAGAGATAGAAATGAGAAATATTGTTGAAATAAAAGAAGTTTTTAAAATAATTGATAAAGAAGAAATTTTAAGTGGTATCAACCTTCAAATTGCTGAAGGAGAAATCTATGGTTTTTTAGGACCGAATGGTGCTGGAAAAACAACGTTAATGAAATGTATGTTATCCTTATCAACAATTACATCAGGTAGTATTGAAATCTTTGGAAAAAATTTACAAGATCACAGAGAAGAGATTCTAAGTCAGGTTGGAAGTATTATTGAAACACCAATTTTTTATGATAATTGCACTGCAAAAGAAATTTTAGAAATTCACGCTCAGTATATGGGGAAAAATATTATTGAATCAGATATAATAAGAGCCTTAAGAATGGTCGGATTAAAGAATACGACTAAAAAAGTAAAAGATTTTTCGTTAGGAATGAGGCAAAGGCTTGGTTTAGCTCGGGCTTTCCTAACAAAACCTAAATTGTTAATTTTAGATGAGCCAATCAATGGTTTAGATCCAATAGGAATTCAAGAAATTCGAAATCTTTTGTTGTCGCTTTCAAAGGAACATGGAATTACAATACTAATATCGAGTCATATATTATCGGAAATTTCACAGATAGCAGATAAAATTGGTTTTATAAAAAATGGAGAAATTGTAGAACAGGTCTATATGAAAGAGATTAGGAGAGAGAATATTGACTTAGAAGAATATTTTATGTCACATTTTCTAAATGAAATTTAAGAATTATGAGGTAGATTAGGAATGAAACAATTGACAAAGTACCATAAGAAGTCTTTTTATACTTTCATGATTTTTAATATACTAGTTCCTTTAACTAATATTGCTTTTGCTTATTCTATTAAAATTATAATTGATAGTGGTATGTCCCAAAATGAATATGCCTTAACTCAAGCGGTACTAGTAGGAGCTAGTGTTATTTTCATCTATGCAGGACTGAACTTTATATCCCTTCGATTAAGAAATAAACTTGTTAGGCAGATTATGTCAAGATACAAAAATAAGGTGTTTAAATCTATTTTAGATAGGGATTATAGAGAATTTTCTAAGGAAAAATCAGGGAAATTTATTTCAATATTAACTGAGAACATGAAGAAAATTGAGCAGGATTATTTGCACCAGTATTTTAATATTTCAAAAAATATTTCCTTAATGATTTTCTCACTAGTAGCCATGTTTATAGGTAATTGGTTTTTGACCTTATTAGTTATCATTGCTAGCATTATTCCTATGATGATTTCAGGATTTATTGGACAAAAATCAGCCTCTCTACAAAATAGTTCTATAATAGCTGATCAGAAATATTTAGCTAAGGTTAAAGATATTTTAGCAGGGTTTCTAGTTATAAAGAGTTTTAATGTGAAAGAGGCTATTGGTCAAGATTACAAAAACGAAAGCGAAAAATTGGATGAGATATATTTCATCAAAGGGAAATTTGATGTTTTATCTAATGTTATTTCTCAACTTTCAGGGATGATTGTTTTTTTAGTAGCCTTTGGTGGAGGAATGTATCTGGTCTTCGGTGGGCATACCACAATTGGGAGTGTTACAGCTATTGTTCAACTAGTCAATTTTGTAGTAATGCCACTAAATGAAATTGGTATGGGGATGAGTAAATTCCGCGAAGGTCAGGCTACACTGAATTCATTTGAGGTAAAAGATGTAATCGAACTTCAAACTGGTAAAACGAAAGAATATTTTGATGATGTCATTTCTTTTTCAAATGTAGATTTTTCCTACCCTAATGTTGAGGAAAAGATTTTTAATAATTTATCTTTGCAGATCAAAAAGGGGGAAAAAATTGCAATAGTAGGTATGTCAGGCAGTGGAAAATCAACTTTACTCAATCTATTACTGCGTTTCTATGATGTAACAAGTGGGTATATCTCAATTGATAATCAAGATTTGCAAGCTATTTCAGCAGAGAGCCTTTATAACTTAATGACTATTGTTCAGCAAGATGTTTATATCTTTGATGATACTTTAAGAGCAAATATTACTCTTAATCAATTCTTCACTGATGAGGAAATAAAGCAAGCTGTACAGCAGTCAGGTCTAGAAAGTTATGTTTTAGAAAATGAATCTGGTCTACAAGCTTTATGTGGAGAGAATGGATCAAATTTATCTGGCGGACAAAAACAAAGAGTTAGTATTGCGCGTGCCTTGATTCGAAAAACACCGATCTTATTATTGGACGAGGCAACCTCATCTTTAGATAATCAAGTAACTACTGAAATTGAAAGTTCAATCTTGGATATTCAAAATTTGACTGCACTTGTAGTAACCCACAAGTTGAATGAAAACATTTTGAAAAGATACGATAGAATTCTCTTTATGAAAGCAGGCGTCATTGTTGAAGATGGTTCTTTTTGTGACTTGATGGATAGGAGAGGTGAGTTTTATAAGTTGTTTGAGTTGAGTGTGTAATTCTCTTTCGTTTTATAGTATAATTCTATAAAACACTCTATTACTTTCGTTATATAATATAGATGTTGACTAGCACCACAGGTTGGGGCAGTATCACTGCTTGTACAAGCTGAGGCATCAGCGAAGTAGAAGTAAATGTTCCGCCCATGAGATAGGACTCTTAGAATGAGGAGGAGAACCGGCGAAATGATACGGTAAGTCCGAACCGCTGAGTTCGTGGCTCTGCTCTTCCGATCTGAGATAGCGAAAAGTAGAAGGGGATGGTATTGGTATCAATCAATGAGTAACAAAGTAACAGCATGATTCGAAACATTTGCTTGTAATTTGCGGAGGAACATCAATATGGATGGAATAACAAAAGATTCTATAAAAGCGGCTAAACTAATGAAACAATTATGGCCCCAATTGACCAATAAAGAAGCTATTGATGAAGTTAAAAAATATACGAATGGCAAAAATACTGCAATCTTTACTGAAGTTGAAGGTGACACAATTGTAGGTCTAGCACTATGTTCACTCAGATTTGATTACGTTGAAGGTTGTAAATATAGTCCTGTTGGATTCTTAGAAGGGATTATTGTCGACGAGGAATATCGTTTAAAGGATATTGCTAAAAATCTCTGTACAAAATGTGAGGAATGGGCGAAAAATAAAGGATGTAAGGAATTTGCAAGTGACTGTACTTTAACGAATACGGATTCTATAAGATTTCATCTCAATATTGGATTTCAGGAGGCAAATAGAATTATTCATTTTAAGAAGAAATTATAATTTCAGAACGTGGTCAAAATTTATGTATCTTTAGAAAGTGTGAAAGATTGGACGAACAAATTTTTTTGATGGGTGGAAATCCGCCGATAAAGAACCATACGATTGTTAATAAAATTGTGTCATCAAGAAAGATCGAAAGAATTGTCATTTTTACAGTTTATCGAGAAAATTGGGAACCGTATATGAAAAAGTACACGGAAGTTTTCCGAAGCCATTTTTCTAACCTAAACACTGATTACTTACTCTTGGACACTGAGCAGATTAATTTTGATAGCTATCTAGATGCTGATCTAATTATTATAGGTGGTGGAAATACGGAAAAGTATTTAGCAACTTACGTCAATCAGCAGTTCAAAAATTATATCGATCGTATGCTGAATAAAGGAGCAAAAGTTATAGGGTTTTCTGCAGGAGCCCTATTATTAGGAGAAAAAGTCTATGTCTCACCTAATGATAATTCAGATCATCAGATAAAGATAAAAAATGGATTAGGAGTCTTTAGTCAGTTTTTAATTAGTGTCCATTATGATTCATGGAATGATAAAGCAAATAAGGATAGAGCTGAAGAACTCGTTAATGTTCCCATAATTCCACTAAATGATCATTCATGTCTTGTATTAGATAAACTTGGAAACATTATTGAGAAAATTGACTAGTTTTAATCATGCGAATCTGAATCTACGAAACTAAAGTATTGACGAAATGAATAATGAAAAGCCTTGATTGTAAGGCTTTTTTGTGTTTTTATGATAGAAT
Organism: Streptococcus mitis; assembly: GCF_946188685.1. GTDB lineage: Bacteria > Bacillota > Bacilli > Lactobacillales > Streptococcaceae > Streptococcus > Streptococcus mitis_CC. The sequence goes on along the minus strand of NZ_CAMHWH010000008.1, from coordinate 68,074 downwards.
ATAGGTAGTTATAATCGAGAGCAACTAAGAAGCAGTAAAAAAATATTATACGTAGAATAATCAAGATTAGGAAGATAAAATGACAGAAATTGACAAAAAGAATTTAAAAAATTATCTTTATTGTACTTTTGGAATTACTTATATAGCTTGGGGGCTTCTTGCCATATTTACTCAATCTCATATTTTGGAATTAGAAACATTTATAGGGAGAATGTTACATATAGTAGGTGCACTTGGTCCAGCTATTGCAAGTGGCTTTTATTTGAAAAGTAATAATATAAAATTTAAACATTTTGTATTTAATAAAAGAAAAAATAGTAGTATTTATTTCATTATTCATTTGTTAGCAATTTTGATACTATTCTCTGTATCTTCCTTAGAATTAAACGGAGTATCAATTTATCTGATGCCACTATTCTTTATACAATTAATTTTTTTTGGTGGTGGACATGAAGAATTAGGATGGAGAGGAATATTACAACCATTACTTGATAAAAAATATACTTATTGGCAATCTAATTTGATTGTAGGTTCAATATGGGGAATTTGGCATCTGCCTTTATGGTTTATAGTTGGAGAAAGTCATCAAGGATTTCCTTTTATTTTATTTTTTATGTATACATTATTTTTAAGTTTTGTTTTAGGGCTTCTTTATCGTCAAACGAAATCTGTGGGGTACTGTCTATTATTTCATGCGTTCGCAAATTTGTTAAATCTCTATTTTGTGTTAAAAATTAATCTTATTTTTATTATCATTTTTATTGGTTATTTGATTTATACGATATTGGCTAGTAATAGAATTAGTAAGGAAAAGTAATTTTAACTTTAGATTAGTATATCCATTATTGAAAGTAACGATTTGCTAATTAGATGATCTATGTTAGAGAATTATCTATTATAATTTAAAGTGGAGTGATGAATGTCGTTTCTTTTGAAGTGGCGAAAATCTTTCCGTTCCACAGTATCATTCTAAAATGATTTTTACTGCCTTTTGTTTGTTAGTATAAAAGAAAAATATTATCATATGTGGAGGCGGTAGTTTTGATGTCAAAAGTTGCAACCAGTGAATAAATGAAGTGTAGAAAATAAAGGCTTGTTCAATTCAATATATGATGAATTACCGGCACCCAAACCAAAGAAAAAGAAATAATTAAATTAGAAGTTGTAGGGGGAAGAATGAGAATCGGAGTTATTCAAGCAAGTTCGCAAGCGAGCAAAAATCAAATAATCTATGATGCTGTTTTAAAGTATGCTCCAAAGAAATCTGAGGTTATAAATTTTGGCTGTACGATGGAAGAAAATGGAAAATACTCGTATATAGAAATTTCTATTCTTATAGGTATCTTGTTGGCAAGTAGGACAGTTGATTTCGTTGTTACGGGCTGTTCTTCCGGACAAGGAATGATGCTTGCTTGTAATAGTATGCCTGATGTCATTTGCGGGTATGCACCTACACCGAAGGATGCCTATTTATTTGCTCAGATTAATAATGGAAATGCGATATCATTACCATTAGGTGAAGATTATACATGGTCAGGTACTGAAAATCTTGAAAAAACAATAGAAGCTCTTTTCTCAGAGCCATTTGGGCAAGGATACCCTAAAAGTGAGGCAGAGAGAAAGATAAGAGATGCCGAGCAACTTAAAGAGATAAGAAGAATCGGACAGGTTCAGTTTAAAGAATTAGTAAATATACTAGATATATCACTGCTTGAATCAATCAAGAGGAAACAGAATGTAATTCAGAATGTAAAGGCGTATGGGAAGAAAGAAATAGCTGATTTAATGAAATGAGTAAATCACAGTTTGTCGGGGTAATACCTTTTAACGATAACCTTATGCTATCGTCAAAAGGTTTATAGACATGTTCCCACATACATGTTCACTTGGCATACATAGTGTTCACTCGTTTTATGTCGAGTATGTGGTACTGCTTTTAAGAGCTGATTGAACAAGGAAAACTAGCTAGTGAAAGTTCTACAGTAAGGAGTTTAAACATGAAATTCCATGAATTTGGGGATAAGAATTTACCTCCTATCTTACTAATACACGGTGGCGGCAGTTCTTGGTGGAATTATCTTCGTCAAGCACGTATCTTGTCAGAAAAATACCGTATTATTCTACCCACTTTGAATGGCCACGGCGAGGAATATCAACTTGATTATGTTTCTACTGAAGATTCTGCTTTGGAGATTCTAGACTATATCAAAGCAAACTGTAGTGGGAAGTTGTTTGCAATCGGTGGTGTTTCACTTGGTGGTCAAATTGCCATGGAGCTTTTGTCTTTAGACAGTGAAATTGCTGAGAAGGCCATTATAGACGGAAGCCTCTGTATTCCTCAACCAAGGTTAGCTAAAATCAGTATCTTTCTGGTGTCTCTATTTGGTAAACTGATGTTCAATAAATTCTCTTGCAAACTTCAGTTAAGCATGATGAACAAACTCTATCCTAAACTGGCTTATCCAGAGGAAATAAAAACTTATTATTTGGAGGATCTGCCAAGGACACCTGTCAAAACATTGGTAACCATTTACAAAAACTATATGGGGCGTTACAAGCTGAAAGATATGATTTCTGCTAGCAAGGCTCAGGTTCTGTATATCTATGGTGAAAAAGAATTGAACTGTGTGAAAGAATCAGCGAAATTATTTCATCAGCTACATTCAAATACAATTTTGTATGAAGCAAAGGGCTATAACCACGGCTATTTATCAGCTTACCTGCCTCATGAGTGGATTGATTTGGTGGTGCCATTTTTAAAGAGTGATTTATTAGAAATGTGTAACGAATCTGATATGCCATAAGGAGGAAACGGATGCTAGGAGCAATAGTTGGAGACATTGTAGGTTCCGTTTACGAATGGAACAATATCAAAACGAAGGACTTTCCTTTATTCAGGGAAGACTGCTTTTTCACTAACGATACGATTATGACTTATGCTGTTGATGGTGAAAACGTATAAAACTGTTAACGAAAGTGATTAAGAAAAGCCTTGATTGTAAGGCTTTTTGTTATATAAAAAATTTAAAGTGAAAAGGAATCAATTTAAACAATAATGTGTCTCATACAGATTGTTAAATATTGAACTTATATAGCTGTTATGATATAATATAAACAGAGATAACAGTTGGATAGTTAGGAGGATATGGAGGGTGAATATACAGATTGATAATTCAAGTGATAATCCGATTTATTTACAGATTAAAAATCAAATAAAGGCTCAGATTATTTTGGGAGAATTAAAGGTTGGCGAGCAATTACCATCAATCAGATTTTTAGCTAAAGAACTTCGAGTGAGTATGATAACTGCTAAAAGAGCTTTTGATGAACTAGAACTTGATGGTTTCATTAATTCAGTTCAAGGTAAAGGTAATTTTGTTGCAGCTCAAAATAAAGAGCTTATTCGAGAAGAATATTTGAAACGAATCGAATCAAAAATGCAAGATATTCTTGAGCTTTCAGCGATTGCAGGTGTTACCAATGATGAGTTGGTAGAGATGTTTAGTAGTTATATGGAGGGAAAATATGAGTGATTTTGCTATTGAAATCAAAAACTTGGTTAAAAAATTTGATGACTTTACATTAGGACCGATAGATTTTTCTATTCCTAAAGGCTCTATTGTCGGATACATTGGCCAAAACGGGGCTGGTAAAAGTACAACCATAAAATTATTGTTAGGATTACTTAAGAAAGACTCAGGAGAAATTAAAATTTTAGGTTATGATAATCCTAATAGTCTTGAATTGAAAGATAAAATTGGAGTAGTGTTTGATGATTTATTAGTGCCGGAAGAAATGACACTCGTTGATTTGGAAAAATTTTGTTCAAGGGTATATTCAAAATGGGACAGAGAATTTTTCTATCAATTAAAAAAGAAATTTAAATTATCTGAAAAACAGGCTATTCAAAGTTATTCTCGTGGAATGAGAATGAAATTATCGATGGCAGTAGCTTTATCTCATAAAGCAGAAATTCTCATTTTGGATGAAGCTACAAGTGGATTGGATCCGATTGTACGGGACGAAATTTTAGATTTTCTTCTTGACTTTATTCAAGATGAAAATCATACAATTTTAATATCGTCACATATCCTATCAGATTTAGAGAAAGTGGCGGATTATATTGCTTTTATCAATGATGGTAAAGTACTTTTTGTTGAATCAAAGGATGAACTCAAAGAAAACTATGCTATCTGTACTTTATCTAATGAAGAAGTTAAAAATCTTGATGAGGAAGCTATAATTGGGAGAAGGATACACGCATTTGGACAAGAGATGCTTGTTAAAAGAAATTTTATTCCAGATGGAATCAGATTACAAAAACCTTCTATCGAAGATATTATGATATATTTTTTGAAAGGAGATAAAAGATAATGACTGCATTGATATTAAAAGATATAGCTACTTTAAAGAAAACACTACTATTAACGATTACTCTCTGTATTGCACTCATTGTTTATGGGATATATGAAAATGAAATTTTTATGATACCGCTTATTTGTACTATGATACCGTTAATTTTAACTGCTATCGCTTTTGGCTATGATACGAGATCGAAGTTTGAACAATTTGCCTTTTCCATGCCCATTAAAAAGAGTAGCTTTGTACTAAGTAAATTGTTTTTTGCGTTTGTTTTTGGATTAGTAGGTTCAGTTTGTTTATTTGTTCAATTGGTAATAAAAAAAGAGATGTTAATAGACAGCATCATATTTATCTCACTAATTACATTAGTTGTAAGTATTTTGATATCAGCTATTCAACTTCCGTTTATCCTTAAGTACGGGGCTGAAAAAGGTAGGCTGATCATGGTTATAACATACTTTACAGTATTTGCTCTATCTAGTTTTTTTAAAGCAAAATCAGATTTACTGACTAATGTTGTGGAGTTTTTCTTAAAGAATTCGAGTTTAATGATTTTTATTGGAATGGTTTTTGTCAGTATTGTTATCATAGGAATTGCTATAAAAATATCTATTTTAATTATGGAGAAAAAAGAATACTAGAGAAGTTGAGAGGAGATTATAAAAACTTAGAAGGAGGAATCTCATGCTAGGAGCAATCGTTGGAGATATTGTCGGTTCTGTTTACGAATGGAACAATATCAAAACAAAGGACTTTCCTTTATTTCGGAAGGACTGCTTTTTTACAGATGACACGGTTATGACCTGTGCTGTTGCAGAAGCGATTATGAATGGGGGACAAAAAGACGACTTCATTGACGCGATGAAGAAATATGGCAGACTGTATCCGAATGCTGATTATGGTGCTCGGTTTAATGCATGGCTAAACAGCGATAACCGTGAGCCTTATAATAGCTTTGGGAATGGATCAGCTATGCGTGTTTCTCCATGTGCTTGGTTCATGGACTGTGATGTCTATGAGAGAACTGGTACGTGGCCATCATCTAGAGAACTTGCGAGTCTTTCTGCAGAGGTAACTCATAATCATCCAGAAGGTGTCAAAGGCGCTATGGCTACAGCTGATGCTATTTTTCTATGTCGTTTTTACTTTGGTGGTTATTGTAGAGAATACGAGCAATCAATTAACGACAATCCTACGGAGTGTAAAAGACGGATTAAGGATTATATAGAGAAGGAATACGGCTACAATCTATTTCAAACTTTAGATGAAATCCGTCCTAACTATCGTTTTAACGAAACATGTCAGGAAACTGTCCCTCAGGCCATTATTGCCTTTCTTGAAAGTAGAGACTTCGAAGATGCTATAAGAAATGCTATCTCACTTGGTGGCGACAGTGATACACTTGCAGCAATAACTGGTAGCATTGCCGAGGCAGCTTATGGTATTCCTGATTGGATAAAGGATAAGGCCTATTCTTACTTGGATGAACCCTTAAAGGATGTAGTTAGACGATGGGACAATAGAATAAAAGCGTATTAATCTCCAGTACGTCATATTTCTCTTTTCTGTATTTTCATTGTATAATGAGAGTACATTTACTTACATACGACGAGATGTAAACATTTCTATTTAGAATTAAGGAGAAATTAATGAAAAAGGCAATGTTAATTATCAACCCTACTTCTGGTGGCGAGAAGGCTTTGGATTACAAAGAAAAGCTGGAGAATAAAGCAAAAGAATACTTTGAGCACGTGGAAACCAAAATTACCGAAAAAGCGCTGGATGCAACACATTTTGCTGAAGAAGCTTCTCGTGAGCAGTACGATGCAGTGGTTGTGTTTGGTGGAGATGGGACTGTCAACGAAGTCATTTCGGGTATTGCTGAGAGAGACTACATTCCTAAGTTAGGGATTATCCCAGGTGGGACGGGTAACCTCATTACAAAACTGTTGGAAATCAATCAAGACATCGATGGCGCTATTGATGAACTGGATTTTGATTTAACCAATAAGATTGATATCGGTAAAGCAAATGATAACTATTTTGGTTATATCTTTAGTATCGGTTCTCTACCTGAGGCGATTCACAATGTTGAAATCGAGGACAAGACAAAATTCGGTATTTTAGCCTATGCTGTAAATACCATGAAGTCTGTTATGACGGATCAAGTCTTTAACATTAAGGTGGAGACGGAAAATGGAAATTATGTTGGTGAAGCGAGCCATGTTTTGGTTCTCTTGACAAATTACTTTGCTGACAAAAAAATCTTTGAAGAGAACAAAGACGGCTATGCCAATATTTTGATTCTGAAAGATGCTTCTCTATTCTCCAAATTATCCATCATTCCTGATTTGCTAAAAGGAGATGTTGTCTCAAATGACAATATCGAGTATATCAGAGCGCGTAATATTAAGATCTCTTCAGATAGTGAGTTGGAGTCAGATGTTGATGGCGATAAATCGGATAACCTACCTGTAGAAATCAAAGTCCTATCTCAGCGAGTAGAAGTATTTTCAAAACCGAAAGAGTAGAAGGTAAAAATTAGTTTATTATTCACAATGAAATTAAGTTCTATATCAACGATTGGAGGAGGAATGAATTCTCTATTTGATGAATTTCGAACAATTTGTTCTCATTTAAACCAAATCGGAATCACACCGACGCTCATGGGATCCTTGGGTTTTGAATACCGTTCAAATGAAGAATGGAGGCCGTCTGACATTGACATTCATGTGCCTGGTGATCCTAGAGGTTGGGAAGCGCCTGATCATCTCAGAATTTATGAGTGGGACAAGATAATGAAAGTGATGAAACACTTAGGCTATGACTTAATAGATATTCATGAGCATGAATTCAAAAAAGATGGACTGAGTGTTGAATTCGGAAGTATCGATTCTTTACCTGATTTTGCAGGAGTTTCGGAATCAGATATAGAGCTGATTCATCTCGAAAACATCACTTTTCGCGTTCCAAATCTAGAACAGTTTTTAAGTATTTATAAGGCTTCTTCCCAAGATTCCTATCGAAATGATCACAATAACAATAAGGATTTTAAAAAAATAGAGTGGTTGCAAAGATATTTGTAAATCATTATTTGAAAAGTAGCAAGTTGTAAGACTGGCTGCTTTTTTATTTATAGAACCAAACCACTAGAATCTACGGACAAGCCTTGAAAATAAAATACGAAAGTAGTATACTAGAATCATAACTATGAAAACGTTTGCATAAAATTTGAATTAGAACTTAAGGAGACAAATTGATGGAATTAAGCGCTATTTACCATAGGCCTGAGTCGGAGTTCGCCTATCTTTATAAGGATAAGAAGATTCATATTCGGATTCGAACTAAGAAAGGGGATATTGAAAGCATCAACTTGCATTATGGTGATCCTTTTATTTTTATGGAGGAGTTTTATCAAGATACAAAGAAAATGGCCAAGATAACTTCTGATGCCTTATTTGACCATTGGCAGGTTGAAGTGTCTGTTGACTTTGCACGTATCCAGTATCTCTTTGAACTCAAGGATACAGAAGGCCAAAGCATTTTGTATGGCGATAAAGGGTGTGTGGAAAATTCTCTAGAAAATCTTCATGCCATTGGAAACGGATTTAAGTTGCCTTATCTTCATGAAATTGATGCCTGTATGGTTCCTGACTGGGTTTCAAATACGGTATGGTATCAGATATTTCCTGAGAGATTTGCTAATGGAAATGCTCTATTAAACCCAGAAGGGTCATTAGACTGGGATTCATCTATCACACCTCAGAGTGATGATTTCTTTGGTGGTGATTTACAGGGGATTATTGACCATCTGGATTATTTGCAAGACTTGGGTATTACTGGACTTTATCTTTGTCCTATCTTTGAATCTACGAGCAATCATAAGTACAATACGACAGCTTACTTTGAAATTGACCATCATTTTGGAGACAAGGAAACCTTTCGAGAGCTGGTCGAGCAAGCTCATCGACGTGGTATGAAAATCATGCTGGATGCTGTATTTAACCATATTGGTTCGCAATCGCCTCAATGGCAAGATGTTATCGAAAACGGTGAGGAGTCTGCTTACAAGGATTGGTTCCGTATTCAACGATTCCCAGTGACGACTGATAAGCTTGCTAATAAGAGGGATTTACCCTATCATGCTTTTGGTTTTGAGGACTATATGCCTAAGCTAAATACAGCCAATCCAGAGGTCAAGGACTATCTTTTAAAGGTTGCGACTTATTGGATTGAAGAGTTTGATATTGATGCTTGGCGTTTGGATGTGGCTAATGAGATTGACCATCAGTTTTGGAAGGATTTTCGCAAGGCAGTTTTAGCTAAAAAGCCTGATCTTTATATCCTAGGAGAAGTCTGGCATACGTCTCAGCCTTGGCTAAATGGCGATGAGTTCCATGCAGTCATAAATTATCCTTTATCTGATAGTATCAAGGACTATTTCTTACGAGGAATTAAGAAGACAGACCAATTCATCGATGAAATAAATGGTCAGTCTATGTATTACAAGCAGCAGATTTCAGAGGTCATGTTTAATCTCTTGGATTCGCATGATACAGAGCGAATCTTGTGGACAGCCAATGAGAATGTTCAACAGGTCAAATCAGCTCTAGCCTTTCTCTTTTTACAAAAGGGAACACCGTGCATTTATTACGGAACCGAGTTAGCTTTAACCGGAGGACCAGATCCAGATTGTCGTCGTTGTATGCCTTGGGAACACGTATCAAGTGACAATGAGATGCTGAACTTTATGAAGAGGCTGATTAAGATTCGCAAACATGCGTCAGCAATCATTCAGCACGGCAAGTATAGCCTCCAAGAAATCAAAGCTGATGTACTAACCTTGAAATGGAATTACGATAACCAAGTCATCAAAGCCATTTTTAACCAGTCCAAAGAAGATTATCTTTTAGAAAAGGAAGCAGTAGCACTAGCAAGCAATTGCCAAGAACTAGAGAATCAGCTTGTGATTTCTCCAAATGGATTTGTGATTTTTCATTAAAGAGCAATTATGAGCGACAGGAAAATTGTAGTATAGAGAAGATTTTACAAGCAGACTATTTGTCGTCTTGCTACAATTGGTATATAATTTAACTTAGTGAATATAGGAGGACCAATCGAATGGAATTAAAAGATTTTACAGAAAAAGAACAGGAAATGATTAAGAAGGGGCTTACGACGTCTAAGATTAGTGACAAGGAAACTGCTGAGAAAATTCTTGCGCTTGTACCACAAGACTTGATTAAGCGAATCCCGTTTTTTGTCAGAAAACATGCGACAACACGTACGATCAAGCGAATTTCTATTGAATACCCTGAGCTCTACGCAGTAGCTCAAACTAGTGGTGAAATTCCTGAAAAAGAAAGAGAAGAATTGCGCCAGATTATCACGACTATCTTTGAACAAAAGATGAATAAGCATAGTATTAAGTAGAGAATGAAAAAATATTTTATTGGCGGTTTGGGAAGCAATGTCTATCATAGCAAGGATTTTCTTCAAGAACTAGATTCGCAGGTCTGTTTTCTGAATCCATATGAAAAGCATCTTCGAGATGAAACAGAATTGAAATCATGGTTTAAAAAATCGATAGAAGAGGAAGAATCTATTTGTCTGATAGGCCATTCTCTTGGAGGAGATTTGGCTCGTTATCTCGCATCGGAATTTCAAGAAGTGAAAAAACTGATTCTTTTGGATGGTGGCTATCTAGATTTAGATAAGATTTTAACTTTAGATGTGGAATTAGAGGAAACTAAAAACTATATCAAATCTCAAATTATTTCGGACTTAGATGTTCTTATTTCTAAAGAAAAATCTGAAGCAAAGCATTGGTCAGAAAATATGGAGAAAGCCGTAAGACAGTCCTATCACTGGAATTCTGAGTATAATAGATATGAGTTATCTATAAACTATGAAAATATGGAAGCGATACTCCGCCTACGGAGGAAAATACAAGCTTTTAAAAGAGAAGTGGGAGATACCTTGTTTATCAGTCCTTGCTATTCTAATGAAGCTACACGGAGAGAGGAAGCCTTAAAAGAATTGCCAGACTATTTTGATACTATTTTTCTAGAGAACTTTGGCCATGAGCTTTATACTGAAGCACCTAGAGAAGTCGCTAGTCTGATTAATGAGTGGCTCGCTTATTCTCAATGAGCTACTTGTATTGCTTGAAAAAAAGCATGTTTTTGCCAATGCTAATAAACGAACTGCTTTATTCGTTTTGGTGAAATTTATACAATTAAATGGCTATCGTTTTTCTGTTACGATTAATCGTTAAGATACATTTAAAAGAACTAGTGGACTAGTTCTTTTTATATCCGCTTTCACATTATACAACTTATACAAATCTATATAAAATATTATTTTTCCGAACAAAAATAGATTTTTTTTCAAAAAAGTACTTTACAGAGTGTTGGAAGTATGTTATATTAATAAAGCTTAGAAAATAAGATGATGTTTTCTAGCAAATATAAACCCGAGTAAAAAATGCCTACGGACAGGCAGGGTTGAATGCCGAAGCATGGTTGAAAAACCATATTATTGATAGGGTTAAAAGCCTACTTTTATAAGTTGATGTTAGGACACTTGTCCTAATTCATAAATTTTTAGTGTGGTGAAAGCACACGTCATCTTGTGAAACGATCAATAAAGTACGTAATATTTGCTACTAGAGAGTTAGGAAACATCGGGAACAGACATACTCAACAGAAACAAACATAAAAACGTCAGAAGATTGCAGAGCAGGTGAAAACCTGCTCTTTTTTCATGAGTCAACCTTTAGTTCCTTAGTTTTCATAAGGTTCTAAAAATATGGAAAGGAGTATGTCTTGAAAGAGTTAGATCAAAACCAAGCCCCAATTTATGAGGCCTTGGTGAAGTTACGCAAGAAAAGGATTGTTCCCTTTGATGTTCCAGGTCACAAACGCGGACGGGGAAATCCAGAACTTGTCGAACTGTTAGGTGAAAAATGTGTTGGCATTGATGTCAATTCGATGAAACCCTTGGATAATCTTGGGCACCCTATTTCGATTATTCGAGATGCAGAGGAGCTAGCGGCGGATTCTTTTGGAGCTAGCCATGCCTTTCTCATGATTGGGGGAACAACTTCATCGGTACAGACTATGATTCTGTCAACCTGCAAGACTGGAGATAAGATTATTCTGCCACGTAATGTCCATAAATCTGCTATCAATGCGCTGGTTCTATGTGGTGCCATTCCCATCTATATCGAGATGAGCGTGGATCCTAAGATTGGTATCGCTTTAGGTCTTGAAAATGACCGAGTAGCCAAGGCAATAAAGGACCATCCAGATGCCAAGGCCATTTTGATTAACAATCCTACTTACTACGGAATCTGTTCAGACCTAAAGGGGTTGACAGAAATGGCTCATGAAGCTGGCATGATGGTTTTAGTAGATGAAGCCCACGGAGCGCATTTGCATTTTACAGATAAACTTCCAATTTCTGCTATGGATGCAGGTGCTGATATGGCAGCAGTCTCCATGCATAAGTCTGGTGGGAGTTTGACCCAAAGTTCGCTTCTTTTAATCGGGGAGCAGATGAATCCTGAGTACGTTCGTCAGATTATCAACCTGACCCAGTCAACCTCCGCCTCTTACTTATTGATGGCTAGTTTGGATATTTCACGTCGCAACTTGGCCCTTCGTGGTAAAGAGTCGTTTGAGAAGGTCATTGAACTATCCGAGTACGCTCGTCGTGAAATCAATGCCATTGGTGGTTACTATGCCTACTCAAAAGAGTTAATAGATGGTGTGTCGGTATGTGATTTTGATGTAACCAAGCTGTCAGTTTACACTCAGGGTATTGGCTTAACAGGTATTGAGGTTTATGACCTCCTGCGAGATGAATACGACATTCAGATCGAGTTTGGTGATATCGGCAATATCTTGGCCTATATTTCGATTGGTGACCGCATCCAAGACATCGAGCGCTTGGTCGGTGCTTTGGCCGATATCAAGAGACTCTATTCACGAGATGGGAAGGACTTGATAGCTGGAGAATATATCCAGCCTGAGCTAGTCCTGTCTCCTCAGGAAGCCTTCTATTCAGAGAGAAGAAGTTTAACCTTGGACGAGTCCGTTGGGCAAGTCTGTGGGGAATTTGTCATGTGCTATCCTCCAGGGATTCCTATCTTGGCTCCTGGTGAACGCATTACACGTGAAATTGTAGACTATATCCAATTTGCCAAGGAACGTGGTTGCTCCCTCCAAGGGACAGAAGATCCCGAGGTCAATCACATCAACGTCATTAAGAGAAAGGAGAACTAGATGGATTTATGGTTTTCTGAAGTTCATACTCCAGATGTGAAATTGTCCCTGAGAACAGCCAAGCAACTCTACGCTGGAAAAAGTGAATGGCAGGATATCGAAGTCTTGGATACGCCGGCTTTTGGTAAAATACTGATTTTAAATGGGCATGTCTTGTTTTCAGATGCGGATGATTTTGTCTACAACGAAATGACCGTCCACGTTCCCATGGCTGTCCACCCAAATCCCAAGAAAGTCTTGGTTATTGGGGGTGGCGACGGCGGTGTTGCTCAAGTCTTAACACTCTATCCTGAACTGGAGCAAATCGATATCGTGGAACCGGATGAGATGTTGGTCGAGGTTTGTCGTGAGTATTTCCCAGATTTTGCCGCAGGGCTAGATGATCCTCGTGTTACCATTTACTACCAAAATGGGCTACGCTTTTTGCGAAACTGCGAAGATGACTACGATATTATCATCAACGATGCGACAGATCCATTTGGACACACGGAAGGGCTCTTTACCAAGGAATTTTACGGCAACAGTTACAGAGCCTTGAAAGAAGACGGCATCATGATTTACCAGCATGGGAGTCCCTTCTTTGACGAGGATGAGTCAGCTTGCCGAAGCATGCATCGCAAGGTCAATCAAGCCTTTCCAATCAGTCGGGTCTATCAGGCCCATATTCCAACTAGCCCAGCTGGCTATTGGTTGTTTGGATTTGCATCGAAAAAATACCACCCTGTCAAAGATTTTGACAAGGATGGCTGGAAAAAACGCCAGCTTTTCACAGAATACTACACTGCAAACTTGCACGTGGGAGCCTTTATGTTGCCCAAGTATGTTGAGGACATTTTAGAAGAAGAGGAAGGAAAAAAATGAGTCGTTTATTAGTTATTGGATGTGGGGGCGTTGCCCAAGTTGCTATTTCAAAGATTTGCCAAGATAGCGAAACTTTTACAGAGATTATGATTGCTAGCCGTACCAAGTCAAAATGTGATGACTTGAAGGCTAAACTGGAAGGCAAAACAAGTACAAAGATTGAGACAGCTGCTCTTGATGCTGACAAGGTTGAAGAAGTGATTGCCCTGATTGAAAGCTATAAACCAGAAGCTGTTTTGAACGTAGCTTTGCCTTATCAAGACTTGACTATCATGGATGCTTGTTTGGCAACAGGTGTTCACTATATCGATACAGCCAACTACGAGGCTGAGGATACAGAAGATCCTGAGTGGCGTGCTATCTATGAGAAACGTTGCAAATAACTTGGATTTACAGCCTACTTTGACTACTCATGGCAATGGGCTTATCAAGAAAAATTCAAGGAAGCAGGCTTGACTGCTCTTCTTGGTTCTGGTTTTGACCCAGGTGTGACTAGTGTCTTTTCAGCTTACGCCCTTAAACATTATTTTGATGAAATCCACTATATCGACATTTTAGACTGTAATGGTGGTGACCACGGTTATCCATTTGCGACAAACTTTAACCCAGAAATCAATCTCCGCGAGGTTTCTGCGCCAGGTTCTTACTGGGAAGATGGGGAATGGGTCGAAGTGGAAGCCATGTCTATCAAGCGTGAGTACGATTTCCCTCAAGTTGGACAAAAAGACATGTATCTCCTTCACCACGAAGAAATCGAATCATTGGCTAAGAACATTCCAGGTGTCAAACGTATTCGTTTCTTTATGACCTTTGGTCAATCTTACTTGACTCATATGAAATGTCTTGAAAATGTTGGACTCCTTCGTACGGATGCCATTAACTTCAACGGCCAAGAAATTGTTCCAATCCAATTTTTAAAAGCCTTGCTTCCAGATCCTGCTAGCCTTGGCCCACGTACTGTAGGTAAAACCAATATTGGATGTATCTTTACAGGTGTCAAGGATGGTGTTGAAAAGACCATCTACATCTACAATGTTTGTGACCATCAGGAATGTTACGCAGAAGTTGGTTCACAAGCTATTTCTTACACAACAGGTGTTCCAGCCATGATTGGGACAAAATTAGTTATGAACGGTACTTGGAAACAAGCTGGAGTCTATAACCTTGAAGAATTGGATCCAGATCCATTCATGGAAGCTTTGAATGAGTATGGTTTACCTTGGGTTGTGGTTGAAAATCCACAAATGGTGGACTAATGAAGCTAGAACAAGTACCAACACCAGCCTATGTTATTGACCTAGCCAAATTAGAAGCCAATTGCCGTATTCTACATTATGTTCAAGAAGAAGCTGGCTGCAAGGTTTTACTTGCCCAGAAGGCATACTCCCTCTACAAAACCTATCCCTTGATTAGCCAGTATCTATCAGGTACGACAGCCAGTGGACTCTATGAGGCCAAATTGGCAAGGGAAGAATTTCCTGGTGAAGTCCATGTCTTTGCACCTGCTTTCAAGGATGATGACTTGGAGGAATTGCTGGAGATAACGGACCATATCGTCTTTAACTCAGAGAGACAGTTGCGTAAACATGGGGCTCGTTGTCGGGAGGCTGGTGTCAGTGTTGGTTTGCGCCTCAACCCTCAGTGTTCAACTCAAGGTGACCATGCGCTCTATGACCCTTGTGCACCTGGCTCCCGTTTTGGAGTAACTTCAGACAAGATACCGAGTGATTTGCTGGATTTGGTGGATGGTCTTCATTTTCACACCCTTTGCGAGCAGGGAGCAGATGATTTAGAGACAACTTTGAAAGCAGTAGAAGAACAATTTGGACCGTATTTGCATCAGGTCAAATGGCTCAATATTGGGGGCGGACACCACATCACAAGAGAAGGTTACGATGTGGATTTGCTGATTTCAGAAATCAAGCGTATCCGAGAAACTTACAATCTTGAAATCTATATCGAGCCGGGTGAAGCCATTGCGCTCAATGCGGGTTATCTAGCGACTGAGGTATTAGATATTGTCGAAAACGGTATGGAAATCTTGGTTTTAGATGCCTCCGCGACCTGCCATATGCCTGACGTACTTGAGATGCCCTATCGTCCACCTTTGAGAAATGGCTTTGAGGCACAGGAAAAAGCCCATACCTATAGACTTTCTTCCAATACTTGTCTGACAGGAGATGTGATCGGTGATTATAGCTTTGAAAATCCAGTTCAAATCGGAGACAGACTTTATTTCGAAGACATGGCCATTTATTCCTTTGTCAAAAATAATACCTTTAACGGTATTGGTTTGCCAAGTCTCTATCTCATGGACGAACAGGGAGACTGTAGCTTAGTCAAAGCCTTTGGATATCAAGATTTTAAAGGGAGATTATCATGATGGACAGTCCCAAAAAATTAGGCTATCGCATGCCAGCAGAGTACGAACCCCATCATGGTACCCTCATGATATGGCCGACTCGACCAGGATCATGGCCTTTTCAAGGAAAAGCTGCTAAAGCAGCATTTAGCCAGATTATCAAAACCATAGCAGAAGGGGAAAGAGTCTATCTTTTGGTAGAGCAAGATTATCTATCTGAAGCCCAATCTTATCTTGGAGACAAGGTTGTTTATTTAGACATTCCCACCAATGATGCCTGGGCGCGTGATACAGGTCCGACTATTCTCCTTAATGATAAAAGGGAAAAGTTGGCAGTAGACTGGTCTTTCAATGCTTGGGGTGGTGCTGTTGATGGTCTCTACCAAGACTATGAAGATGATGACCAAGTAGCCAGTCGTTTTGCTGAGGCCTTGGAAATGCCTGTTTACGATGCCAAACCTTTTGTACTGGAAGGCGGAGCGATACATAGCGATGGTCAAGGAACCATTCTTGTGACTGAAAGTTGCTTGCTTAGTCCTGGTCGCAATCCTAACCTGACTAAAGAGGAAATCGAGAATACCTTATTAGAGTGCCTTGGAGCTGAAAAAGTCATCTGGCTTTCTTATGGTATTTATCAGGATGAAACCAATGAACACATTGACAATGTTGCTGCCTTCGTTGGTCCTGCTGAGCTTGTCTTGGCTTGGACGGACGATAAAAGTGATCCTCAGCATGCCATGTCAAAAGCAGATCTCGAACTCTTAGAGCAAGAAACAGATGCAAAAGGTCGTCACTTCACCATTCATAAATTGCCTATCCCTGCAGTTCGTCAAGTTGTGACAGAAGAGGATTTGCCAGGCTACATCTATGAAGAAGGAGAAGAAGAGCGATACGCAGGTGAACGACTAGCAGCTTCCTACGTAAACTTTTATATCTCCAACAAGGCTGTCCTTGTTCCCCAGTTTCAAGATAAAAACGATCAAGTGGCCTTAGATATCCTCAGTAAGTGTTTCCCAGACCGTAAAGTTGTCGGAATTCCAGCCAGAGATATTCTTTTAGGTGGTGGCAATATTCACTGTATCACCCAACAAATCCCAGAATAGGAGAAAAAGATGAGAAATGTAAGAGTTGCAGCCATTCAGATGCAATGTGCCAAGGATGTGGCAACAAATATTCAAACAGCAGAGCGTTTAGTACGTCAGGCTGCAGAACAAGGCGCACAAATTATTCTTTTACCCGAATTGTTTGAACGTCCATACTTTTGTCAGGAACGTCAGTATGACTACTACCAGCATGCCCAGTCGGTGACAGACAATACAGCCATTCAGCATTTTAAAACCATTGCTAAGGAACTACAGGTCGTTTTACCGATCAGTTTCTATGAAAAAGATGGTAATGTCTTATATAACTCTATTGCCGTTATTGATGCAGATGGGGAAGTGCTGGGCGTTTATCGGAAAACCCACATACCAGATGATCATTATTATCAAGAAAAGTTTTATTTCACACCCGGTAACACAGGTTTCAAGGTCTGGGATACTCGCTATGCCAAGATTGGGATCGGTATCTGTTGGGATCAATGGTTCCCTGAAACAGCGCGCTGTCTTGCGTTAAATGGTGCTGAATTGCTCTTTTATCCTACAGCCATCGGTTCAGAGCCGATTTTGGATACAGATAGTTGTGGTCATTGGCAACGTACCATGCAAGGACACGCAGCAGCAAATATTGTCCCAGTTATTGCTGCCAATCGCTATGGCTTGGAAGAAGTCACTCCTAGTGAGGAAAATGGTGGACAGAGTTCCAGTCTTGACTTCTACGGTTCATCCTTTATGACGGATGAAACCGGAGCTATTCTAGAGCGAGCTGAAAGACAAGCTGAAGCTGTTCTGTTAGCTACTTATGACCTAGACAAGGGAGCAAGCGAACGCCTAAACTGGGGCTTGTTTCGAGATAGAAGACCCGAAATGTATCAACGCATTACGGACTAGTAGGAGAGAAATGAGAGATTCATTCTGCTAGATTAACTTCTTATTAGCAACTATAAGGTACTAGGTCATCTAACAAGTGGATTTTATATTTTAACCCTCAAAGGCTTTCTTGCGCTTTTATGCGAGGAGCTTTTCTGTTTAAGCTTTATCAATAAAACATGCTATAATAGTTGCAGAAAGGTTGGTATTTATGGCTAGGATATTGGTTATTGAAGACAATAGTGACATTCAAGAGATTTTACGAGCACTTCTTACTGAGGAGCATGAGGTGGTTCAAGCCTTTTCTGGTACAGAAGGAATCATGCGTTTTGACCAAGGTGGGATTGACCTCGTTTTGCTAGATATCATGCTTCCTGGGAAAAATGGGGATCAGGTTTTAAAAGCTATCAGGGAACAAAGTCAAATTCCAGTCATTATGCTAACGGCTCTGAGCGATAAAAAGTTAATCAGTCAATATCTCTTAGACGGTGCCAATGATTACATAGTCAAACCTTTTGATTTGGACGAAGTCTTTGCCAGAGTTACTGTTCAATTACGCCAAAGTGCAGAAAAACAGCCTATGGAAATAGGAAACACTGAAAATCTGCCACAAAACTTGAAAAATATCCAGTTTGATGCCGAAAGTTTTGAAATCAAAAATAGTCAGGAAACGATTCGCCTTGCCAAGAAAGAATGCTTGATTCTCCAAACTCTCCTTAAATATCCAAAGAAAATTTTCACCAAGGAAGAACTTTATGAATTGGTCTGGGAGGATAGCTACCTACCTGGAGATAATACTCTCAATACGCATTTGAGTAATCTTCGTAAAAAATTAAACCAGCTTGACCCAAATCAAGAATATATTGAAACCATCTGGGGCGTTGGGGTAAGATTAAAAGGAGACAAGCAATGACCTACATGATAATTTTTGTTCTACTGGTACTCCTAATTATTTTATCGATTGCATTGATTCGCTACCATCTAGCACTTAAAAACTTGAGTCAACAGATTGAAGACAAGATTCTCACGGGTAGTATGAAAAGAGTCGGAGTCAACATTTTTTCCAAACATTTTTTACATCTCTACCAGCAAATTGAAAATCTATTTCAAGAAGTGGAACAATCTCGATTGGTGATGAAAAGGGAAAAACAGACTCTGGATATGGCCATCAGCAATATCGCTCATGATATTCGGACGCCTTTGACTATCGCTTCAGGCTACACCCAACAATTGATAAAAACTCCTGAAAACAAAGCAGAAACCTTACAAAAAATAGCCCAGCATCTTGATTTAGTTTCCAAACGTTTGGAGGCTCTCCTAGAATACCGTCGTTTGATGGAAGGGGCTGTCAAACCGAAACTGGAAGAAGTGGATCTTTCAGCTTTTATCACCAAAAAGACTCTAGCTTATTATGATGTTTTTCAGGCGGCAAATATCATGCTTGATTTTAAGGTTGAAGCTGGTTTGAAAATAAGGACTGATGAAGATTTGCTGGATCGAATTCTACAAAATTTGCTTGGAAATGTCCTCAAACATGGCAAGGAAGAAGCGCGGCTATCTTTGAGAAAGGAACAGGAACAGCTTGTCTTAGAGATTGCAAACCTTGTCAAACAGCCTATCAAAAGAATAGAAAAGCTCAGCAACCGTTTTTATTCTGAAAATCTATCAGATACTGAAGAATCCTCTGGTTTAGGACTTTATATCACTGAGGAATTATGCCATCTTCTCGGTGCAGAGATGAAACTAAGCACAGATGGGCAATGGTTATCAGTTTTTATTTACTTTTAACAAAAAGAAACCTCCTCTGTAGGCTAGAGGAGGTCATTTTTTATAAACTTTTCTTTTTGAAAACTGCCAGTCCACTTAGATTAAAGATTACAATAACAGCTAAGGTAACTATAAGTGTATAGAAAATGGATTCACTATTAGCAGTCATAGCATAGGAAAAATGCAAGGACAAATATGGTAAAAATTTGATATTTGGAAAAATGATCATTGGCATAGAAAGGATGATAGAGCTAATCAGATAACCAATAAATACGGCAAGATAAGAATGAGTCAGGTAGAGAATAAAGGAAATAATCGAAAGCCAAGCGAGAAGGCAGAGAAATTGAAGGAAAATCATTAAGAGGAGATTAGTAACAAAACCATCAGGTATCGTACCAAGTCCGTTTAGTAGAGTTGAGGGAACAAAAGCAATCACAAGGCTGGCGATGAGTTGTAAGAGAGCGATACTTGCTAGAACAAAGGATTTAGCAAGGAAAAACTCTGTACGAGAAACGCCAACTGTCAAACTATTTTTATAAAGCTTGCCGATTAAATCGACCCCAAGAACTAAACACACTAGAATAATGCAGAGAAAAACGAGGTTTGAATCATTGCTAGACGCATTGATAAGAGCTTCTATCCCATTCCAACCATGGGTTCGAGTTTCTGGAGGTGTTGTCTGAACTGCCATTAAATGTCCTGTAGCCCCGATAGTGGCACCCAGTAGCAAGAGTACAAAGAGAATGAACTCTGTAATCCAGAATCCTTTGGAACGGAAAAGACGGTAAAAGTCTGCTTGAATGGTATGTATCATGATTTTTCTCCTATTCGACCAATTGAGTGAAGTATTCTTCTAGGTTTTGACGGGCATAGTAAATCTCGTCAATGGCAACATCTGCCAAGGTTAATTCCTTAAGAATCTGTTTGACATCTTGTTCCTGACCAAAGATGTGGATTTCATTCTCAGGATTGACAACCTTGAACTGGAGCTGGATTTGTTCTTTCAATACTTGACAAGCTTTCTCTTGGTCAGCTGTCTTAAGCACAATATAATCCTCACTTAGTGTTTCAAATTCAGCTTTGCTGATTTCACGGATAATCTTGCCTTGATCTAAAATACCAAAACGATTTGCTACGAGGTAGAGTTCTGACAAGATATGGCTAGAAATGAGAATGGTGATCCCTTTTTCTTGATTGAGCCGTTGAATCATCAGACGAAATTCTTTGATACCAATTGGGTCGAGACCGTTGATAGGTTCATCTAAGATCAGGAAGTCTGGTTTGGATAGGAGGGCAATGGCGATGCCAAGTCTTTGCTTCATTCCAAGAGAGAAATCTCGAAAGACTTTTTTACCTGTATCTGACAAGCCTACATAGTCCAGCGTTTCTCGAATGACTTGATCGGCATTTGGAATATGACGAATCATACAGTAATATTTCAGGTTTTGATAGGCTGTTAAGTGATTATGAGCTACAGGTGATTCGATAACTGAACCTACTCGAGATAGAGACTTGGTCCACTCATTTTCCATTTGGCTAGAAAAGAGGGAAACAGTTCCTTTATCCGCAAAGAGTAGTTGCGTAATGATTTTTATTAAGGTAGTCTTCCCAGCTCCGTTCTTCCCGATAAGTCCATAAATATCTCCCTCTCTTATCGTTAGATGAAGATCCTGAAGAATAGCTTGTTTGGCAAAGTTTTTGGACAATCCATGAATGTCGAGTACTGTTTTCATGATTCTCTCCTTTTGATTTATTTTGTTAACTTTAGTATAAAGTATAGAAATCAAAGAAAGCTCAAGCATTTCTAAAGAGTTTCTAAAGTTTTAGGAATTCTTAAATATCAAAACCCAGTTGATATGAACTGGGCTTCTTAATTATAAAATATATTTCTCAATCGCACGCGCAACACCGTCTTCTTCGTTGCTGGCTGTAACGGCATCCGCAAGGGATTTGACATAATCGCTGGCATTTCCCATTGCAATGCCAAGTCCTGCAAACTGGAGCATTTCGATATCATTATTAGCATCGCCCATGGCCATAATTTCTGAGGAATCAATCTTCAAAATCTCAGCTAGTCGTGAAAGAGCAGTAGCCTTTGTCGTTCCAAGTGGCATAGCTTCATAAATGACAGGCTGCGAACGAACTCCACTAAAACGTTGGCAAAGCTCTTCAGAAAAACGCTCTTCAAAATCATCTGTTTGCTCTTTTGTACCCAAAAACATACCTTGGAACATACGGTACTTGCCACTAGTCGCTTCCTCAAGGGAAATTTCAGTCAGGTCTGAAAAGACCAGCTTGGCATCATTTTGAACAATTTCATTAGGCTTACCACCGAGGACAAAATAATGCTCCTCATCAAAGAGAGTCAACTGAACATCACTTTTTTCAGCTAGGTCATAGAGGTATTCGATGTCTGCTGGACTAAGTTCTTGCCAGTCAACTAGTCCCCAGTCACTTGTCTGGTGAGTTGAACAACCGTTGTTAACAATCACATACTCATTCTGGAGGTCAAGCCCCAGTTTTTTGTAGTAGGGGAGGACGCCGAAAAGGGGACGACCTGTACAGAGAACCAGTTTGACACCTTTTTCAATAGCTTGGTGAATAGCAGTAATATGAGCTTGTGGGATTTCCTTGGCTTCATTGAGGAGGGTTCCGTCCATATCCAAGGCTAGTAGTTTAATCATAAGACTTCCTTCTTTATCTTTTGGTATTATTATAGCATATTTTGGAGAAGAAATTGATAGGAAGCTTGGGGCTAATTGATTTTACAGTTTAAGATGTTTTGATAACAATTCATGATTTGAAGAGGATATTTCGAAAAGATATGCTATACTAAACTTGTTATACAGTTAATATTCAATAATCTAGTCAAGGAAAACAGAGAATTTAATATGAAAAAACGGATTATTCAGATTTTACTAGCATTGTCCTTAATTTTTTACAAATCAACATGGTTTTGGGGGCTTTTCAATCACCTCGCAAAGCCTTATCTACCAGCAAGTCGTGAATTTTTTCAGATTCTGCTTTTGATGGAGAGTGGAGTTCTTTTATTAGCGGTCATCTATCTACTAGTTTTTGCAGGAAAGAAGACTTTTCATTTCAAGTGGCAGTTGAGGTACTTTATCTACCTTTTACTGGGCTACATCATTTTGTATATGTCGGACTTCCTCTTGTCTTATTTCATACCCTCGTCTTCAAATCAAATTTCTTTGAATGAAACGATAGAAATGATGGGGAGACAGGAATTACCCTATTTTTTGCTCATAGTTTGCTTCATCGGCCCTATTGCTGAGGAATTGATTTATCGCGGTGTGCTTATGACAACCTTTTTCAAAAACTCACCTTGGTACGGAGATATCTTGCTTTCTGCTATTATTTTCGGTTATATTCATATCAATTTCGCTTTAACTCCTCTTGCTTTTTTCATTTATGCTAGTGGAGGTCTTATTTTGGCTCTATTGTATCGTATGACTAAAAATCTCTATTATCCAATACTAGTTCATATTTTCATTAATATCACTGCCTTCTGGAATGTGTGGTTACTCCTATTTTCAGGAAGTTAGCTTCTAAAACAATGTCGGAACTTTCCGGCATTTTCTTTTCAATAGATGAGCAAGAACTGATTATTTTCAGACTTGGGTGGCTAATCATGGTATAATAAAAGGTAATGAAAAATTCTAACGAGGCTGAGATGAAATTACTTTATACAGATATTCGGACTTCTTTGACAGAAATTCTAACTAGAGAGGCGGAAGAGCTAGTTGCTACTGGCAAGCGGGTCTTCTACATCGCCCCCAACTCTCTTTCTTTTGAAAAAGAACGCGCCGTGCTGGAATGCTTGTCCCAGCAGGCTTCTTTTGCGATTACCGTCACGCGCTTTACTCAAATGGCTCGTTACCTGATTTTGAATGATTTGCCTGCCAAGACCAGTCTTGATGATATCGGTCTTGGGATGGCCTTTTATAAGTGCCTTGAGGCACTCGATCCCAAGGATTTACGTGTTTATGGTGCGATTAAGCAGGATCCTCAGTTTATCCAGCAGTTGATTGATCTTTATCACGAGATGACGACTGCTCAAATGAGTTTTTTGGACTTGGAGAGTTTGACGGATGAGGACAAGAGAGCCGATTTACTCTTGATTTTTGAGAAAGTAACGGCCTATCTCAATCAAGGGCAATTGGCTCAGGGAAGTCAGTTGTCCCATTTGATTGAGGCTATCGAGAATAACAAGGTAAGTAGTGATTTTACTCAAATCGCCTTGGTTATTGATTTATTTACCCGTTTTTCTGCCGAAGAAGAGCGAATTGTGGACTTACTTCACGGCAAGGGTGTTGAGATTGTCATTGGAGCCTATGCTAGTAAGAAAGCCTATACTAGCCCTTTTAGTGAGGGTAATCTCTATCAAGCCAGTGTGGAGTTTCTCCATCATTTAGCCTCTAAATACCAAACTCCTGCTCTGGATTATTCTCAAACTCATGAGAAGATGGATAGTTTTGATAAGGCCTCTCGTTTGCTGGAGTCTTCTTATGACTTTTCAGAACTCGCTTTGGATGTCGATGAGAAAGACCGTGAAAACTTACAAATCTGGTCTTGCTTAACTCAAAAAGAAGAATTGGAGTTGGTAGCGCGTAGTATTCGTCAGAAATTGCATGTTAATCCAGACCTGAGTTACAAGCATTTTCGTATTCTCTTGGGGGATGTAGCTTCTTACCAATTATCGCTGAAAACCATTTTTGACCAGTATCAGATTCCTTTCTATCTTGGTAGAAGCGAATCCATGGCCCACCACCCTTTGACACAGTTTGTCGAGTCTATTTTGGCTTTAAAACGTTATCGTTTCCGTCAGGAAGATTTGATTAACCTCCTCAGAACGGGTTTATATACCGACCTTAGTCAGGCTGATATTGATTCTTTTGAGCAATATATCCGCTATCTTGGTATCAATGGCTTGCCAGCCTTTCAGCAAGCCTTCAACAAATCCCACCATGGAAAATTTGATTTAGATCGTTTAAATGCTCTTCGTCTGCGTATTTTAACACCTCTTGAAACTCTGTTTGCCAGCCGAAAACAAAAGGCTGAAAACCTCTTGCAAAAGTGGAATTCTTTTCTAAAAGAAGGAGCGGTGACTAATCAACTCCAAGATTTGACAGCCACTATGGAAGCTCTTGAACAAGAAAGACAAGCTGAAGTTTGGAAGGCTTTCTGTCATGTTTTAGAACAATTTGCGACTGTTTTTGCTGGTTCACAGGTTAGTCTAGAGGACTTCCTAGCCTTGCTCCATTCTGGAATGAGTTTGTCCCAATACCGTACCATTCCAGCAACAGTGAACACTGTTCTGGTGCAGAGTTACGATTTGATTGCCCATCTGACAGCTGACTTTGTCTACGCCATTGGATTGACTCAGGACAATTTACCAAAAATTGCGCAAAACACCAGTCTTTTGACAGACGAAGAAAGACAGAGCCTAAACCAAGCGACAGAAGATGGGGCGCAATTGCTGATTGCCAGCAGTGAAAATCTCAAGAAAAATCGCTATACTATACTTTCCTTGGTCAATTCTGCTCGTAAGCAGTTGGTCTTGTCGTCTCCAAGCCTTTTTAATGAAAGTGAAAGCAAAGAATCAGCCTATCTTCAAGAGCTAGTTCATTTTGGATTTAGGCGGAGAGAGAGGAGGATGAATCACAAAGGGCTGTCTAAGGAAGATATGGGGTCATATCACAGTCTTTTGTCCAGTCTGGTTGCCTATCACCAGCAGGGCGAGATGAGTGAGACTGAGCAAGATTTGACATTTATTAAGGTTCTGGCGCGTGTCATGGGTAAAAAACTAAACCAGCAAGGTTTGGAAAATCCAGCCCTCCCAACCAGTCCAAGCAGTAAGCCCTTGACCAAGGATACCTTGCAGGCTCTCTATCCAGCTGACAAGGAATTTTACCTCTCTACCTCTGGTTTGACGGAGTTTTATCGCAATGAATACAGTTATTTCCTCCGCTACGTTTTAGGCTTGCAGGAGGAATTACGTTTGCGTCCTGATGCCCGTAGTCACGGAAATTTCTTGCACCGCATTTTTGAACGTGCCTTGCAGTTGCCTGACGAAGATTCCTTTGACCAACGTTTGGAGCAGGCTATCCAAGAAACCAGTCAAGAACGGGAATTTGAAGCAATTTATCAAGAAAGTTTGGAAGCACAGTTTACCAAGGAAGTTCTGCTCGATGTAGCTCGCACGACTGGCCACATTCTCCGTCATAATCCAGCCATCGAAACCATTAAAGAAGAGGCAAATTTTGGTGGAAAAGAGCAGGCCTTTATTCAATTGGACAATGGACGCAGTGTCTTTGTACGAGGCAAGGTTGACCGCATTGACCGATTGAAAGCTGATGGAGCAATCGGAGTAGTAGATTACAAGTCCAGTCTAACTCAGTTCCAGTTTCCCCATTTCTTTAATGGACTCAATTCCCAGTTACCAACTTATCTAGCTGCCCTAAAAAGAGAAGGAGAGCAGAACTTTTTTGGTGCCATGTACTTGGAAATGGCTGAGCCAGTCCAATCTCTGATGGCCGTTAAAAGTCTGGCAGGTGCAGTAGTAGAAGCCAGCAAGTCTATGAAATACCAAGGACTCTTTTTAGAAAAAGAAAGTAGTCATTTGGGCGAATTTTACAACAAAAACAAGGCTAATCAGCTGACGGATGAGGAATTCCAGCTCCTACTGGACTACAATGCCCATCTTTACAAGAAAGCAGCAGAGAAGATTTTAGAAGGACAGTTCGCCATCAATCCATACACAGAGAATGGCAGAAGTATTGCCCCATACGTCCAGCAACACCAAGCCATCACAGGCTTTGAAGCCAATTACCACTTGGGCCAAGCCCGTTTCCTAGAGAAGTTAGACTTGGCTGACGGCAAGCGTCTGGTCGGAGAAAAACTTAAGCAAGCATGGTTTGAAAAAATAAGAGAGGAGTTGAATCGATGAATCCCATTCCCTTTTTAACTGAGAAGGAAATTCAAAAATTGCAAGAAGCAGAAGCGCATTCGAGCAAGGAACAAAAGAAAACTGCCGAACAAATCGAAGCCATCTACACTTCTGGTCAAAATATCCTTGTCTCAGCGTCTGCTGGTTCTGGTAAAACCTTTGTCATGGCCGAGCGTATTCTGGACCAATTGACGCATGGTGTCGAAATTTCTCAACTCTTTATCTCAACCTTTACCGTCAAGGCTGCGACTGAACTTAAGGAACGTTTGGAGAAAAAAATCAGCCAACAAATCCAAGAAACGGATGATGTCGAGTTCAAACAACACCTGGGTCGCCAGTTGGCAGACCTACCTAACGCAGCCATTGGAACCATGGATTCTTTCACACAAAAATTCCTTGGTAAACATGGCTATCTGATTGATATTGCGCCTAATTTCCGTATTTTACAAAACCAAAGCGAGCAACTCATTCTAAAAAACGAAGTCTTTCATGAGGTCTTTGAAGCCCATTACCAAGGCAAACAGAAAGAGAAGTTTAGTCATTTGCTGAAAAACTTTGCTGGACATGGCAAGGATGAACGTGGTCTGCGCCAGCAGGTCTATAAAATCTATGACTTTCTCCAATCTACCAGTAATCCTCAGAAATGGTTAAGTGAATCTTTTCTCAAAGGCTTTGAAAAAGCTGATTTTACCAGTGAAAAAGAAAAACTAACTGAGCAAATCAAACAAGCCCTTTGGGATTTGGAAAGCTTTTTCCGTTATCATCTGGATAACGATGCCAAGGAGTTTCCAAAGGCTACTTATTTAGAAAATGTTCAGTTAGTTCTGGATGAAATTGGCTCCTTAAATCAAGAGTCCGATAGTCAGGCTTATCAAGCAGTGCTTGCGCGTGTTGTCGCAATTTCAAAAGAGAAAAATGGTCGAGCTCTGACTAATGCCAGTCGTAAGGCTGATTTGAAACCGCTGGTCGATGCCTACAACGAAGAGAGAAAGACCCAGTTTGCTAAACTAGGACAACTGTCAGACCAGATAACCATTCTCGACTATCAAGAACGTTACCATGAAGACTCCTGGGAACTAGCTAAGACTTTCCAAACATTTATGAGCGATTTTGTGGAGGCTTATCGTGAACGTAAGCGCCAGGAAAACGCCTTTGAATTCGCTGATATCAGCCATTATACCATTGAGATTTTAGAGAATTTCCCGCAAGTTCGTGAGGCTTATCAGGAGCGCTTCCACGAAGTCATGGTCGATGAGTATCAGGATACCAATCACATTCAAGAACGGATGTTGGAATTGCTGTCTAATGGTCACAATCGCTTTATGGTGGGGGATATCAAGCAGTCCATCTATCGTTTTCGTCAGGCAGATCCGCAGATTTTCAATGAGAAATTCCAACGCTATGCGCAAAATCATCAAGAAGGCAAGTTGATTCTCCTCAAAGAAAATTTCCGTAGCAGTTCAGAAGTGCTGTCAGCAACCAATGATGTTTTTGCACGCCTCATGGACCAAGAAGCCGGAGAAATCAACTATGATAACATGCACCAGCTTGTTTTTGCCAATAGCAAACTGACTCCCAATCCAGAAAACAAGGCAGAAATTCTCCTCTACGATAAGGATGACACAAGTGAGGAAGAAGAGGGGCAGGCAGAAACGAAACTAACAGGCGAGATGCGCTTAGTTATCAAGGAGATTCTGAAACTCCATAAGGAACAAGGTGTTGCCTTTAAGGAAATTGCCCTTCTGACCTCCAGTCGCAGTCGTAATGACCAGATTCTCCTCGCCCTGTCTGAGTACGGAATTCCTGTCAAAACTGACGGAGAGCAAAACAATTATCTCCAATCTCTAGAAGTACAAGTTATGCTAGACACTCTTCGTGTCATTCACAATCCCCTGCAAGACTATGCCTTGGTTGCCCTTATGAAGTCTCCAATGTTTAGCTTTGATGAAGACGAGTTAGCACGTTTGTCCCTTCAGAAAGCAGAGGATAAAGTCCAAGAAAATCTCTATGAGAAACTGGTCAATGCTCAAAAACAGGCTAGCAGCCAGAAAAACTTGATTCACACAGCTCTAGAAAAGAAACTAAAGCAATTCATGGATATCTTGGCTTCTTGGCGCTTGTATGCCAAAACCCACTCCCTCTATGATTTGATTTGGAAGATTTATAACGACCGCTTTTATTATGATTATGTTGGGGCTTTGCCAAATGGTCCTGCTAGACAGGCCAATCTCTATGCCCTAGCACTGCGTGCTGATCAATTTGAAAAGAGTAATTTCAAGGGCTTGTCTCGTTTTATTCGTATGATTAATCAAGTTTTAGAAGCCCAGCATGATTTGGCAAGCGTGGCCGTCGCACCGCCAAAAGATGCAGTAGAGCTTATGACCATCCACAAGAGTAAAGGGCTGGAGTTTCCTTACGTCTTTATCCTCAATATGGATCAAGATTTCAATAAGCAAGACAGCATGTCAGAAGTCATCCTCAGCCGTAAAAACGGTCTAGGTGTCAAGTATATTGCCAAAATGGAGACTGGAGCAGTGGAAGATCACTATCCTAAAACCATCAAACTCTCCATTCCTAGCCTGACCTATAGACAGAACGAAGAAGAATTACAGCTGGCAAGCTATTCAGAGCAGATGCGTCTCCTCTACGTTGCCATGACGCGGGCTGAGAAAAAGCTCTATCTTGTCGGTAAGGGTTCTCGTGAAAAACTGGAAGTCAAGGAATACCCAGCAGCTAAAAATGGAAAACTAAACAGCAACACTAGACTTCAAGCAAGAAATTTCCAAGATTGGATTTGGGCTATCAGCAAAGTGTTTGCCAAAGACAATCTCAACTTTAGTTATCGTTTTGTTGGAGAAGATCAGTTGACCAGAGAAGCTATCGGAGAGTTGGAAAACAAGAGCCCTCTACAAGATAGCTCTCAAGCAGATAACCGTCAGTCAGAAACCATTAAAGAAGCTCTGGAAATGCTGAAAGAAGTGGAAGTTTACAATACTCTTCACCGCGCAGCCATTGAACTTCCTAGTGTTCAAACCCCAAGTCAAATCAAGAAATTCTACGAACCTGTTATGGATATGGAAGGTGTCGAGATTGCTAGTCAAGGCCAGGCAGTAGACAAGAAAATTAGCTTTGAGTTGCCAGATTTTTCAACCAAAGAAAAGGTAACAGGAGCTGAGATTGGTAGTGCTACCCACGAACTGATGCAGAGAATGGACCTCACTCAGCGACCAACGCTTGCTAGCCTGACAGAAACTCTCAAACAAGTTCAAACCAGTCCAGCTGTTAGAGACAAGATCAATCTTGCTAAAATTCTTGCATTCTTTGACACAGCACTCGGTCAGGAAATTCTCGCTCATACCGACCATCTCTACCGCGAGCAACCTTTCTCCATGCTCAAACGAGATCAAAAGAGTCAGGAAGACTTCGTTGTCCGTGGTATCTTGGATGGCTATCTACTTTACGAGGATAGAATCGTTCTGTTTGACTACAAGACAGACCGCTATGATGAGCCAAGTCAACTCATAGACCGCTATCGTGGTCAATTAGCCCTATACGGAGAGGCTTTATCACGAGCCTATTCGATTGAAAATATTGAAAAATACTTGATACTACTCGGTAAAGACGAGGTTCAAGTTGTAAAAGTATAATCTAGAAAGAAGACCTCATGACACTTCCAGTTAGAAAATCCCTGCACGATGCGGTTTTACAGGCTTCAAAAGCTGATACTTGGGAACAAGCTACCAAGGAATGGAATGAAGTTTCCTTGATTTTTAACGGTATCGGCCGTAGCAATTGCGTCTGTGGGAATGCTATCAAATACGCTTACGAACTCTTTAACGGTGTCACAGGCCAACGCCTCTTTCCAATTGGTAGCGACTGTGTTCGTCATTTTCATCGATTGTCCCTTGACCAGCAACTAGAAGAGGAAGAAAAACTGCTCAGAAAGGTTGAAAATCTAACCAGAAAAGCCCAGAAAAAGGAAAAAATCAAGGTCAATAAAAGTGACTTTGACGAGCGACTTCTAAAATGGCTCTGGGAAAAAGGTGTTTTCAAATCTAATCGTGGGAATCAATTCACACCTGAGAGAGACTACCAACTCTTCCTAGAAGTCTTTCAGGGAGGCAGTTGGACCAAGGCTGAGCCAAAGAAAAAGGCTCGCATGGAAGAAGTTCTTGAAAAGTGTATCAAACCCTTTTTACTTGGAAAACCAGATGACCAACTCTACCTTGTCAAGCTAGGTAAGGAGAAAATTGACTACGAACAAGAACTCCGTATTCAGGCAGAGAAAGAGCGCAAGAAGAGGGATAAAATAGCCAAGCAGTATGCAGACAATCTAGTTCTAGCCATGGGCCCAGCAGAGCGGGCTTATCAAGATTATTTTGGTTTTACAGAAACCCTGACTCAAGAAGAACGCAAATGGGAGAAAATTCTTTTTGGTAAAAATAGAACAGAACGGGCCATCAAGGCCAAACAATATCAAAAAGAGCTGGAAAAAGACCAACGAATTGCGAGTCAGGATCCAGTTGAAAGAAAACAGAAGCAGACTTGGCTCCTCAATTCCTATTTTCGTGACCTTCCTGAAGAAAAATCCCGATTTGCTCGACTCTTATTAGAATATCGAAAAAGTGGAGAAGTTCCCTTTTCAACCCAATACCTGTCAGATCATCTCATCAACTTTTTCTATAAAATGAAAGCTTTTGAGTTTGAAATCTCACCAGAACAAGTCCGAGACTTCTTAAAAGAAAGCCTTCAGACAGAACATCTATCCTCAGCACAAGAAAGCTGGATAGATGGAATTCTTCTCAACTGCATCAAACCATTTTTAGAACGATTATTGATATAAGTAACACCTGCCGTGGAAATGCCATGGTAGGTGTTAGTTTTAATAGTCAGTGTCATTATTATTCTCAACAGATTTATTCGAAAACAAAACACGCTTATTGATATATGCTTTATTATACTGGATAACTTTTAAAATATTATGAGAGACTTAATTATAAGTAGCTTATTTTAATGTTTCGTAGTATAATAACATCAGGAAAACAAACTGTATAAACCAATATTTATAGGTTATTCTAAATACTTATATATAAATGCAGGAATTATTTATTACAGTAACTAAAACTCTATTATATAAGGAAATATTACATGATTGATATCCACTCTCACATTGTTTTTGGTGTAGATGATGGACCAAGCACAATTGAAGAAAGCCTAGCTCTTCTGAAAGAAGCTTTTTCACAGGGAGTTCGTACAATTGTATCCACTTCACATCGTCGTAAAAATATGTTTGAAACTCCAGAAGATACAATTATGACCAACTTTAAAGAGGTTCAAGCACTTGCTAAGAAAGAACTGCCTGACTTAACTCTTTTATATGGAGCTGAAATATACTTCACCCAAGATGCTCTTGACAAATTGGAAAGCAAGCAGATTCCTACTCTGAACGATACACAATATGCTTTGATTGAATTCAGCCCGACCACCCCCTATTGGGAAATCCGCAATGCAGTAAATAAAGTTTTATTGTTAGGTATTAGACCTGTCATTGCCCATATTGAACGCTATGCTGAACTAGAAAAAAATGAAAAAAGAGTTAAAGAGCTGATAGATATGGGATGTTATACTCAAATAAATAGTTCAAGTGTTCTTAAGCCTAAAATGTTTGGGGATAAGTATCGCTTACTCAAAAAAAGAGCTCAGTATTTTCTATCCTATAATCTAGTTCACTGTGTGGCTAGCGATATGCATAATCTAAGCTCAAGACCACCATATATGAAGCAAGCATTTGACGCAATTAGTCATCAGTATGGAAAGGAAAGAGCAGAAGAATTATTTTTAGTAAATCCTCAGTTGATTATATCGAACAAAAATATTTAGCAACATTTAATTTAGGTATATTTCCTGTATTTTAATCACGTAAGCTTGAAAATCTTATTTTTTTATGTTATATTGAACTGTATGATTTAATTCTTGGTAAATATACATATTTTTATTAGTTCTAGCTTTTTATACTCAGGACTATATATATATATATATATATATGCATCAACGTAGTGAGTGGCGCACGCATATATATGTGTGCGCCTTAGTTTTTTCTAGGAGAATGATGCTTATGTATAGGAGAATTAAGAGAATTATAGGTCTTCTAATTTCTATACCCTCATTACTATTAATTATCCCGATTTGTTTAATAGCATGTATCTTTATTGTAATCGAATCAAGTGGTAATCCTATTTATATACAAGAACGAATTGGTTTAAATGGACAAAGTTTTTCAATTTATAAACTCCGATCCATGTATCAAGATGCTGAAAAGAATGGTCATAAATGGGCGAGCAAAAATGATACACGCATTACAAAAGTTGGACGTTTTATTCGTAAAACACGAATTGATGAATTACCACAAATCATTAATGTAATTAAAGGTGAGATGTCCATTATTGGACCACGACCAGAACGACCAGAGTTTATCAATGAATTTTTGAAAGATATCCCTAATTTTAATGAACGTTTAGCTGTCCGCCCAGGAATCACAGGATGGGCTCAAGTAAATGGTGGTTATGAATTAACTCCTAAAGATAAATTAGTCTACGATCTATTCTATATCAATCACGAAAGTATCAAGTTAGATTTTCTTATACTATTAAAAACAATTAAAGTGATGGTTACCGGGAACGGATCTAGGTAGTTCTAAGAAAGAAAAAATAAATAAAAGGAAACAAACAATAATATGACTATTTTTAATAAAAATATTAATAGAGTTTTTTCTTTGATAAAAAGCAAACTACTATTTTTACTTCTATTTACTATAGTAGGGACGACAGCAGTTGGTCTATATACTGTTTTTATCATTTCTCCTATATACAGTGTATCCTCTAAGCTCATAATGAAGAACACTTCAAGTCAAACAAATGGGCAAAATAATGATGCGCAAACGATTGAAGCTATAAACCTCTTTCAAAGACAAGCTAAGACTTATTTAGAGATAGCAGATCTTCCCCCTGTAAAAGATGAGACCAATAAAGCATTAAGCTTATCACCAGATGAAATTTCAAAAATCAAGTCTGTTAAATTAACAAATGACTCAGGTTCTCAGTTGGTCACAATAACAGTGAGAGGACTAGATCGAAATTTAGCTGAACGTTATATTAAAGAGTATGTGTCTCAGTACAAGAAATTTACAGCAGATAGATTAGGGCGCGACAACTTGTCAGTTGTTACAGAAGCACTGGGAAGTGATTCTCCAGTTTATCCCGTTCTATGGAAGAATCTTCTTGTATCTATTCTAGTATTTTCTTTTGTAGGATTTAATGTTATTTTCATCAAATATGTACTGAGTGATTCGATTGATTCTTACGAAGACTTGGAAGAGTTAGTGGGAACACCTGTTCTCGGGATGATTCCGACTATAGAGAGAAAGAGAAGAGGTGAGTGACATGCATATCGAAGTTATTCATAACAGTAAATCCATCGTAGCTGAGTCCTTTAGAACTTTAAGGAGTAATCTTCAGTTCTCAGAATTTGGAAAAAATATTAAAATCATTGTCGTTACAAGTGCCAACCCCAATGAAGGCAAGAGTGAAGTCAGTATCAATCTTGCCGCTTCTTTGGCCCAACAGGGGAAAAGAGTGATTATCATAGACGCGGATATGCGTAAACCAACTCAACATAAATTAACCGAGCTAAATAACACTGAAGGACTCAGTACCTTTCTATTAAAGAAGTCAGGAGTAGATTCTATTAATCATTTGACGATAAATGATGTGAATTTAGATGTACTGACTTCAGGACCTGTTCCGCCTAATCCTTCTGAGATGTTAGCTAGTTCTTCTATGGATGAAACACTTAAAGCATTTGAGGATTTTTATGACTATGTCATTATCGATACACCTCCCTTGCTAGCAGCAACTGATGCCCAAGTTTTAGCCAGTATTTCGGATGCTACCCTTCTGGTAGTAGATATCAAAAAATCAAAACGACGACAAATAATAGAAGCAAAAAGAAGATTAGACCATGTTGGAGCTAGACTACTTGGTGTGATAATGAATAAAATTGATTCACATAAAGATACCTATTATTACTATTATTAAACTAACTATTTGAAAGGCAGGAGAGAAAAAATGACAATCTATCTTTTAATGTTCGTCTATATCTCTTTCCTTGCCTTTTTCTCATTAAAATATGAGGATAAAGTAAAAGAGTTAGGTTTCCTTGTTCTTCCGACTTTTTTCTTTTTTTTAATCATTGCGGGTTTTCGTACTTCTAGCGTCGGAGGAGACTTAGGAACTTATATCCATATTTTTGAATCGAATCATTTACAACTTCCGGATTTATCAAATCTATTTCGTTCTCGATTTGAACTTGGTTATTTAGTAAGTAATATTTTCCTAAGAAACTTTAGTGAGCACTATCCATTTTTATTATTTTCCTATGCCTTTATAACTTTAATTGCCTGGTTTCTTGTGCTTTATAAGCATTCTAAAAATGTTTACATGAGTTTACTGATTTACTTCAGCTCGTTAGGACTCTTTTTTTATTCTTTATCAAATATCAGGCAAGGTCTAGCGATCGCTTTAAGTTTTTTAGGGTTTCACTACGTAGTAAAAAACAAGAAGATTTTAGCATGGGTATTTATCTTACTAACTCCCTTATTTCATACATCTGGTATCGTCTGCCTCTTGTTTTTCCCCCTTAAAAAAATCGTTTTAAATAAAAGAATATACCAATTTGTGTTCCTTGCATTTCTAATCATCTTACCTTTTATCAAACAAATTGCAACTATCTTTATTTCTTTCTTCCCTCAGTATACTTCCTATCTGGAATCATCATGGTTTTTGGAAAGCAATAAATGGGCACCTGTATTTTTAACAATTTGGTATGGTATCGTTCTGGTCTTTGGAGAAGTAGTGATTAGAAAACAGAAGTTATCGACTGAAGAAGAATTTATAAGAACTTTGTTCTTTATCTCCTTTTTATTTACCGCGTCAACATTGCAAACAAGTCTTTTTGGCAGATTCGCACACTATTTTACCCCCTTTATTTGCCTATATATCCCCATGATTTTATCTAAAATAGGTGAAAAAAAAATTCAGTGGATTTTATTTTATTTGGTAATATTGGTTTATGCTGCAATCTTTCTAGTCATTGTTTATTTTAAAGCTGACTGGTACCATGTCGTTCCCTACCGTTCAGTTATTGTAGATTGGTTATTTGGAAATTAGGTTTAGGAGTTATAAAATGAAATTTTCAGTTCTAACGACAGTCTATAAAAAAGAGACTCCTACAAATTTAAGGAAAAGTTTACTAAGTTCTTATCAGCAGACCCTTAAACCGACAGAAATCATTTTAGTTTGTGATGGCGAATTGACTGAAGAGTTAGAAATAGAAATCCAAAAGTTGCAGAGAGAAATTCCGATTTTAAAGGTTTTTCATTTACCTGAAAACTTAGGCTCAGGACCAGCCTCTCTCTTTGGAGTTAATCAATGCCAAACAGAATTCATTGCAAGAATGGACAGTGATGATTATTCTCTAGAAACAAGGTTTGAGAAGCAATTAGCAGCCTTTGAAAAAAATCCCGACCTCATCATGGTTGGTTCCAATATCCTAGAGAAAAATACAGAGTTTACCGCCTTAAAGAAAGTACCAGAAACTACAGCCGAAATTCGTCAATATTCGAAAATGAGAAATCCCTTTAATAATCCTTCTAGTATGATGAAAAAAGAGTATATCTTGAAGGCTGGTAATTATCGTGAATTCCGCTATCTAGAGGATTATGACCTCACAATGAGATTGTTACACGATAATCCAACCAAGGATTTTTTGAATATCCAAGAACCTTTAGTTGTTATGCAAACAAATGATTCTAGCTACCTACGTAGAGGTGGTTTCTTGTATGTAAAGACGGACTTTATGCTCCAATTAGATTTTTATCGTAGAAGAGACATTAGTCTAGCAGAATTTCTTAGAAATATTTTCCTGCGTAACGCGGTTCGAATTCTTCCGAATTCAGTTAGGAAATGGGTCTATAAGAAAAAAATGAGAGAAGATGTAGAGGTGGTTAGGAAGATATGAAGAGAGTCATTACATACGGAACATTTGATTTATTGCATTACGGTCATATTAATCTTTTAAAAAGGGCAAAAGCTTTGGGAGATTATCTCATTGTCGGGCTTTCTACCAATGAATTTAATAGACTAGAAAAGAATAAAGAATGTTATTTTGATTACGAAAAAAGAAAATCTTTATTAGAGGCTATCAGATATGTGGATCTCGTCATACCAGAAGAAAATTGGGATCAAAAAATCTCAGACATAGAAAAGTATCATGCTGATGTGTTTGTCATTGGAGATGATTGGCAGGGAAAATTTGATTATTTAAGTGATTTTGGAATAGAGGTTGTTTACCTATCACGAACAAAAGAAATTTCAACTTCTAAGATAAAGAATGATTTGAATCAAGGAAACTAGGATGAAATATCAGGTCATACATGTAACAGGTGGTGTAAGGAATACCATGAGTGGGGTACAAAGTTTTATCAAAAATCATATCCCAAATAATGATCAAGAGTTTGAATATATGGTTGGAGAGTCAAATGGAGAGGCTCATTTCCCATTTAATCAATACCTAGATGAAAAAGAAATCAAACGCATTGTATTTCCTGCCCTAAAGATTTCTAAATTATTTGCCTATGCGAGAGAGTGTCGTCAATTTTATAAAAGTAATAAAATTGACATTCTCCATGTCCATACTCCTATAACTGCTTTTATACATAATTACTATGCTCGAAAAAATGGTGTTCCAGTTAGGATTTACCACAATCATAGTAGCCAATTTTCAGACACTTGGTTAAAAAGTATTCGCAATCGATTTTTGGTCTTTCTAGCCTTGAAAAATGCGACCCATCGTATCTCTTGTGGCCAATTAGCTGGACTGAAGATATTTGGAAAGAAATCTTTTCAAATCCTTCCAAATGCAATTGACATCGATAAGTATCGCTTTTCTCCAACTTTTCGAGAAGAAATCCGCAAAGAGTTTCATATAGCTGAACATCAAAAAGTAGTAGGGATGATTGGCATTTTAAATCCCTTCAAAAATCAGAGTTTTTTGATTGAAGTTGCCAAAGAATTACCTGACGTTACCTTTTTCTTTGTTGGTGAAGGGCCAGATCGTGCTATTTTAGAAGAAAATAGTAAGGATTTGAAGAATGTTATCTTCTCAGGAAAAAGAGAAGATGTTCATAAATTTTATTCAGCCTTTGATATTTTTGCCTTTCCTTCTTTGTATGAAGGTTTCCCAATCGTGCTTGTAGAGGCTCAGTGTTCTGGAGTCGATATTCTCATGAATGAAACGATTGATCCAACAACTCAGATCGTTAGTGAACTCTGCACAGCCATGCCTCTAGATAAGGCTAAATGGGTAAACTATATCGAAAAGACGCCTATCAATGAGAAACAACGACAGCTAAATGAACACCTAAAGCCGTTTGACATTGAAGAAAATGTTCAAAATTTAAAAGAAATTTATAAGCAAGGTTTAAAAAGAGAATGATCAACTATTTAAAACCCTTACTGTTTAAAGTAAGTGATTTTACTTATAAACTAAATAAAATGATTCCCAAGAAAAGGAACAGAATTGTTCTCTATTCTAACTGGGGTTTCAGAGATAATCTTAGAACCCTCTATCACTATTTAGTGGATAATGGCTATCAGGAAACATACGAAATCGTTTGTGCTTCAAATGATTTTTATCATTTAGAAAAAGAAAAGAATGTGAAGTATGTTTCTATTTATCAAGGTTTCTTTTATTTTTTAACATCTAAATATTTTTTCTATTCTTTTGGCAAGTATCCCATCAAACCTGCTCCAAACCAGATGGTTGTCAACTTGTGGCATGGAATGCCCTTGAAAAAAATTGGGAATCTTGAAGTTGGCATGGAAAAGATTGACTATAATTTCTTTACAAAATTAGTCTCCTCTTCAGATTTATTTACTCCAATCATGAAAGCAGCCTTTAATGCTAAGGACGAGCAGATGCTTCTTGTTGGCAATATTCGAAATGATGAGCTCTTTAAAGAGAAAGAGGAGAAGAAAATCATCTGGATGCCAACCTACCGTAATTCTAAAAACTATCATGATAGCCAAGCAGCACTGATATTTTCTTTAGAAGAAGAGGATTTTCAAAACATAGAAGAACTACTTTCAAACTATGGCTATCAACTTTACATTAAACTTCATCCTCTTGAGGAATCTCAGTTAAAATTTGAAATGAATTATTCGACCATTCATCTATTGACAGAAGATATCATTAGTGAGCAGTATGGGACTTTATATACCTTTTTGGGCACAACCAGTGCATTGATTACAGATTATTCTTCAGTATTTTTAGACTATTATTTATTAAATAGACCCGTAGCATTTACCATTAATGATTATGAGGAATACAAAGAAAAAAGAGGCTTTGTGTTTGAAGATGTGAAGAGTTTAATGGTGGGAAGTGTCATTCGTGATTCGCATGATTTATTAGATTTCCTAGCGAGTGTCATGAAATCTGAAGATCCTTATATTGAAGAACGAAAAAAAGTTAATAACAAGGTAAATGCCATTCAAAAAGATTTTACAAAGACACTTTTGGATGAAATTGGATTAAGGAAATAAGGTTAGGATAAAGAATGATTAGTGTAATCGTACCTGTTTATAATGTAGAAACTTATCTGGAAGAATGTTTAGACAGCATTCAAAACCAAACCTACACAGACTTTGAAGTCCTTTTAGTCAATGATGGTTCAACAGATAGATCAAAAGCTATTTGTGAACGTTATTGTAAAGAGAATCGTCGCTTTCACTTGTTGAATCAAGAGAATCAAGGATTGAGCGCTGCACGAAATACTGGTGTAGCAGCTTCAAGAGGGGAGTTTATTGCATTTGTAGATAGTGATGACATGATTCTAGCGAACTATTTAGAAACCTTAATACACTATATGCGTGAAGACGTAGATATTGTGGAAAGTCAGTTTACCGTATCTAACGAGGAATTTCTTGCTAAAAGTTTTAAAGAACCAAGTATTCTATTCGAAGGGAACTCTCAAGAAGCAGTAAAAATTTTCCCTAAACATGTTTTAAATGTTAATGCAGTTACAAAACTTTATAGAAGATCAATTGTTGAAGCTGTTCCTTATATAGATGGGGTGATTTTTGAAGATGTTTATTGTGGAATTGGAATGTTAAAATATATTCGAAAAATCATTAAAATTGATTATAAAGGTTATTATTATCGACAACATCAAGCTAGTATCATGCATCGAACCTTTACTCCTAAAAATCTAGATATCTTTACAGTAAGCGACCAATTGATAGACTTGTATTCCGATAGGGAAGAACTTCTTCCTTACATTGGCAGCTTCCTAGTTCATGTAGCAACCATGCATTATCAAGACTATATCCAAAAAGGAAATCCATATGCAGATGTCTATAATCAGAAATTAGCCGACTATGTAACTATCACCAAGAAAAATCCTGAGCTTGCAAAAAGTTCGCGTATGATTCGCCTCTATAATATTTGTCCAAAATATTATAATTCGATCATTTTCCCTGTTTATCATTTTTTGTGGAAACTAAAAAATGGAATTAGAAAGTAAATTCAGATGAATAAAAATGAATGAGAAGGAAGCTGTTTTATGATTAGCTTAATCGTTCCAGTTTATAACGTGGAAGAATATCTGGAAGAATGTCTAGAAAGTATTCGAAAGCAAACCTATCAAGATATAGAAGTCATTTTAGTCAATGATGGTTCAACAGATGGCTCCCAAGCTATTTGTGAGTATTTTTGCCAAACAGATAAGCGTTTCCGATTGATCAATCAAAAAAATCAAGGTCAAAGTGTAGCCAGAAATCATGGCGTAAAAGAATCCCTTGGTGAATATATCATGTTTGTCGATAGTGATGATGTCATTAAAGCAAATATACTAGACGTATTACTATCCTATATGAAGGCGGATGTGGATTTAGTAGAATGTAGTCTTGTTCGCAATCAAGAAGAATTGCATAAAAATAAACCGATTCGAGTTATTTTCGAAGGTAATTCAACGGCAGCCATTATTAAATGTATAGCACTTAAAGAAGTGAATTATTCCCCATGTGCAAAATTATATAGAAGAGAAATTATTGAAAAAGTTCCATTTTTAGAAGGTGTTATTTACGAGGATGTTTATACAGGAATTAATTTTTTAAAAAATATTCGAAAAATGGTAGTTGTTGATTTAACTGGGTATTATTACCGATTTAGTCCGAATAGTACTATGACAACTTCTTTTAATGAGAAAAATTTAGATATTTTTAAAGTTGGAAATCAATTAATAGCATCCTTCCAAGATGATGCATATTTATTACCGTATATTGGATACTTTATGTTTTATCTAGGGGTTAGTCATTATTACAGAGATGGCATTACGAAGAAGAGTCCTTGTGTTAGTTTGTATGAGAATTTTATAAAGGAGTCTGCTTTTATTGCGAAGCAATCTCAAGAAGTTGTTCGAAAATACCGTTTACTAAGAATGTATTTCATAGCGCCAAAATATTTTTTAACGATTACTCATCCAGTGTATCAGTTTCTGTATAAAGGATGGAGTAAATTTAGAAAGTTGACTCACAAAAGACAAATGAAGGAGCTTATGAACAAAAATGATTAGTATAATCGTTCCAGTTTATAACGTGGAAGAATATCTGGAAGAATGTCTAGAAAGTATTCGAAAGCAAACCTATCAAGATATAGAAGTCATTTTAGTCAATGATGGTTCTACAGATGGCTCACAAGCGATTTGTGAGCGTTATTGCCAAATGGATAAGCGTTTCCGATTGATCAATCAAAAAAACCAAGGTCAAAGCGTAGCCAGAAATCGTGGTGTGAAAGAATCCCTTGGCGAATACATCATGTTTGTCGATAGTGATGATGTTGTAAGTCTTGGTCTGTTAGAACAACTAATGAAGTATATGTCTGATGGAATTGATATTGTAGAATGTAATATAACCGAGGATATTCATTGTTTAAATTCCGAAGGAAAAGAAATTGGTGTTAAAGAATTAGATTCAAATGAAGCCTTATATGAATGTTTTCATCACGGGGTAAGTTGGAGTCCAGTCGCAAAACTCTATCGTCGTGAAATAGTGGAGAAAGTTCCGTTTTTAGAAAATTTAATTTATGAAGATTTTTATACTGGAATCGTCTCTTTAAAATATATTCATAAAATGAGAAAAATTAACTATATTGGTTATTATTATCGATATCATACTTCTAGTACGATGAATCAGAAATATTCAGAAAAGAATCTTGATATTTTTAAAGTTGGCGAAAAATTATTAGAGGAATTTAGAGAAGATAATTGGTTACCTTATGTAGGGAATATGTTATTTTTAGTCGGTATTGGACATTTTAAAAAGTATAACATAAGAGTTGGACATCCATATTATCAGTTATATGTTGATGCAATTGATAACTATTTTGAAATAGCTAAGAAATCATCAGATATTTTCAATTCTAGTAAACTATTAAGATGGTATAGTTATTCATCAAAATATTTTTTTAGTTTATATTATCCTCTGTATTTAAGATATTTAGACATTCGAAAAAAATGGAAAATTTAATAGGAGCCTATTTATGATTAGTGTCATTGTACCTGTTTATAATGTTGAAGAGTATCTGGAAGAATGTTTAAATAGTATTCAACATCAAACTTATACCGATATAGAAGTGATCCTAGTCAATGATGGTTCAAGAGATGGCTCAAAAGAAATTTGTGAGCGCTATTGTCAACAAGATTCTCGTTTTCACTTAATCAATCAAGAAAATAAAGGATTAAGTGGCGCTCGTAATCGTGGTATGACTGAATCTAAAGGCGAATTGATCACTTTTGTAGACAGTGATGATGTTCTTAAAGAAGATATGTTGGAACAATTGATAAAACAGGTTACCTCAGATGATATTGATATTGTAGAGTGTTGGTATACGAATGATCAAGAAGAATTAGCAATCCCTTCACCAGAAAATGTAAAAATTATTTTTCAAGGAAATGCCCAAGAAGCTTTAGTCTCTTTATGTAAAGATAATATTGTCCGTTTGAATGCAGTTGCTAAACTTTTTCGAAGACAAGTGATTGTCAATTTTCCATTTTTAGAAGGTTTATTTTATGAAGATGTGTATGGCGGAATGGGAATCTTAAAACAGATACATAAAATGGTAAAAATTGATTATATAGGATACTATTATCGCGTGCGTTCTGGTAGTATTATGAATCGCGAATTTAGTTTGAAAAATTTGGATTTGTTTACGATTTGTGATAAAGTGGAGCAACTATATGAAGGAAATGCTGACTCACTCCCATACGTACAACGTCGCTTATTCCATTTAGTTTTGATGCACCTTGTCGACTATCGTATATTTGAGGGAAATCCCTATCAAGAAAAATATGTCGAGTACCTGAATCGTTACGCTAAAAGTTCAAGTCGCTCATTTTTAATGAGAGCCTATCGATTATTCCCTCAAAAGATTGTCTTCATTTCAAGAGTTGTTGGAGCCATTCAATGGAGATTTGAAAAATATATTGTAAAAAGATTTTGGAGAGGGTTGAAGTAGTATGAATTATTACTTAAAAGAATTTTACGCAGAAGCCAAACATGCAGGATCTAAAGCAAGATTAGATGCTGAAAAAATAATGCTAGAAGCAGGATATCAACCTTTTTCCCTAAATAATGATTCAAATCCCATCACTTTGACAAAAAATGATGTGTTAGTTCTTCAATTTCCGTTATTATGGGATTCCTTAAAAAAACAAATTTTAACGAGATTTTTGAAAAATAGAACATTCAAAGCTTATTTGCTGATTCACGATATCGAGTCCCTGAGAAACAAAAACATCAAGTCGTTTACAGATTTCAAGTACTCTATTATCCATTATTTACAAAATAAAACAGTCCTTGAAAAAGTCGACGGTATTATCGCTCATAACGAAAAGATGAAAAGTGAACTTGTTCGATTGGGAATACCGGAAGAGAAGATTGTTTCCTTAGAGATATTTGATTATTTGATTTCAAATTATGAAGAGAAGAAAACTTATGAGAAAAATACGGTTATAGTTGCTGGAAATTTTGATATTCGAAAAACAAAATATGCAAGACAATTACCTGAAAGTCCTGAATTTTCTATTTATGGGATTAATTTTGAAGAGGAGAATCTTCCTTCAAACGTTCATTATAATGGTGCTTTTTCTCCTGATGAACTTTCTAATCACTTGCATGGCGGTTTTGGCTTAGTCTGGGATGGAGATAGCCCCCATACTTGTAGTGGAATGTATGGAGAATATTTAAAGATGAATAACCCGCATAAAGCCTCTTTATATTTAGCATCAGGTTTTCCGATTATTGTATGGAGCCAATCTGCTTTAGCGGAGTTTGTACGAAAAAACCATTGTGGAATACTTGTTGATTCATTATTTGAAATTGCAGATTGTTTAAACTCGATTGATGAAGAAGATTTTCAAGAGCTGATTAAAAATAGTAAAATAGTAGGAGAGAAACTTCGTAACGGATATTTTCTAAAAACAGCTTTAGAAAAATGTGAAAGGAATTTGTAGAGTTTATGAAACTACAAACCTTACAAAAAAAAATGGCTCGCTATCGTCAAATTTTAAAATATTATGGCCTTAAACTAACATTTATTTACTTTCTTGCACAAAAATCTGACAAGATGTTTTATGATTTTCGTAGAAAGATTCTTTTGGATTTTGTACTAAAATTAAGAAAAGAAGCACAACTAGTTGATTCGAGTAATGAAAAAGAAGAAGAAACAACAGAATTTCCGAAAATAATTTGGACAATGTGGCAACAGGGAGAAGCTCAAATGCCTGAGACAGTCCAGACTTCAATAAAGACCATAAAAGACTTCGCCAAAAGAAATGATTGTGAATTCTATTTGTTGACAGATGAAAATCTGGCGAATTTCATCAATATTCCAGCAGACATCACCGAAAAATACAAGAAAAAAGAATTATCAGCTGCGCATTATTCAGATATTATTCGTTTTAGTCTCTTATGCCAATACGGTGGCATTTGGATGGATGCAACCTTATTTGTATCTCCCTATGCAACTTT
This sequence comes from Streptococcus mitis, assembly GCF_946188685.1. GTDB lineage: Bacteria > Bacillota > Bacilli > Lactobacillales > Streptococcaceae > Streptococcus > Streptococcus mitis_CC. The sequence goes on along the minus strand of NZ_CAMHWH010000008.1, from coordinate 23,360 downwards.
AGAAATGTTTGAAGGGGACTTTTTTAGTTTGAATCATCCACCTATACGATCTGAACAAATAGAACGAACTGTTGGTGACTTTAAATGGGCAGGTTTCTTTCTGGCAGGAAAAAAAGGCAAGCCTTATTTTAAACATATTCGGGATTTATATCTTTACTATGTTCGTAAATATCCAGTTTTTATTCATTACCTGATGATGGATTATTTTATTTTGTCCGAATATAAGTGCAGTCCTTATTTTGAAAACTTAGTGGATAGATTACCTATTCTAGCACCAGCTGAGCGTGTTTGGTTTTTAAGAGACCATGCCCATGATATTTTTGATGAAAAAGAATGGGAAGATGTGTTAAAAACAACACCTATTATGAAAACTACATATAAAATCAATAAAGAAGAGGTCGTTCCAGAAAGTTATCTAGATCAACTTTTGCAAGGAAAATTAAAGGAATAGATGAAATACACGAAAAAAAGTAGAACCGAATTTGCCACCTTAAATACAAGTATAGCTCTTGCATTGCAACCTTTTCAAGTCCTTCTTGGCTTTATCAATCGAACTATTTTTATCAATTTACTTGGGGTAACCTATCTAGGATTAAACAATTATTTGTCTAGCTTAGTTTCTATCCTGTCTTTGGCGGAATTAGGGGTTGCTGGAGCCATGAGCTATGCATTATATGGCCCCTTAGGTAGAGAAGAACATGGGAAAATCAATGCCTTTATGATTCTTTTCAAAAAATTATATAGAATCATAGGCTTTTCTATTTTTATATTAGGCTCTATACTTTCTTTATTTCTTCCTTATATGATAAAGGATTATACGGTAAATAGCGAAGTAAATTTGATTTTTTTCCTCTTTGTTTTTAACTCAGCTTCTAGCTATTTTTTCTCCTATAAACGAACCTTGCTTTATGTCGATCAGCGTAATTATATGATGACTTTGATTGACTTTGGATTAAATACGCTTCGTGTATGCTTGCAAATCGGAATTTTATTCTTTACCAAAAATTATATCTTTTATCTATTAATCAGTATCATCATGAATTTTATAGGGAATATCATCATGTCGCGGATTGTAGATAGATTGTATGGTTACCTGTTTAATGATGACATAACTCCCATTAATCAGGAGGAAAAAGGAAAATTTATCCGAAATATCAAAGGAAATGTAGTCGGTAGTATTGGAGAAACAATTGTTTTTCAAACAGATAGTATTCTAATGGCAAGTTTTGTCAGCTTAGCAGCTATTGGTATTTATGGGAATTATACCTATGTTTTAGGATTTCTTTCACTGATTTTAAATACTGTGATCAATTCAGTTGTTTCTTCCGTAGGTAACTTAGTCCATTCGGAATCTACGACAGTAGCAGATATAGTTAAATTCCTAAAAAAATTCCAGTTTATTGCTTTTAGCCTGATTTATTTTGCTAGCTTAGGCTATTTAATGTTCATTCATCCATTTATGACCATCTGGTTAGGGGAAAATTTTTCATTTAATCGTACAGTTGAGATTTTGATTGTCCTTCATTTTTTCCTAACTTTTTATAGAAGACCGATTCTAACGTTGATTTCAGTTTATGGATTAAGTTATGAGCAAAATAAAAAAGTTATCGTCGAGATTTTATTAAATATTTCCCTTTCACTCTACTTTTTAGTGATTTTAGATTTAGGGGTATCTGGAATTTTATTGGGTACGATTTGTTCAACAGTCTTGACCTGTACATGGTATGAACCCTATAGCGCCTTTAAGTATGGATTGAAAGCTTCCTCAAAGGATTTTTTTAAAACATTGTTACAAGATTTCACTGTCGCAGGGATAAGCTTTCTACTTTTGAGTTTGCTGGATAACTACCTCTTAACTCAGCTAGATTTCATTTTCGGTTTGATCATCAAAATCGTCCTTTATTTGATAGTATTGGGTGTCTACGTTTTCCTATTTAGAAATCATGAAGGTGGAAGACAAATTATACTAATGATTCAAAAAGTATTAAAGTTAAAAAATAAGGTGGTAAAAATATGAAACGAATATTAGTTTGTGGTTTAGTTCCAGATATCGGTGGACTAGAAAAAATTGTGGTAGATTTTTATAATCATATCGATACCTCTGAATTTGAACTGGAATTTTTACTACAAGGTTCTGAAGATGTTGAATTTAGTGAACATTTTAAAAAGCTTTGCCACAATCCTCTCGTCGTTCATAGAATCCCTAAGTTAAGACCTCATATGAAACAGGCATTAAAAGAATGGGATAGTTTCTTTAAGAAGAATGCTCATCGTTATGATATTTTATGGTCCAATCAAAATGGTCTGACTCATCTAGAATTTTTAAAATTAGCAAAGAAATACGGAATCGAAAAAAGAATTGTTCATGGACATTGTGCAACAGCAGATAAATTTTACCGCTTTGTTCATCCAGTCAATCGTCTTTTTGTCGGCAAATATGCGACCGATTTTTGGGCCTGCGGAACAGAAGCGTTAAACCATTTTTATCATGGAAACGAAAGAGAAAAAGCTTTAGTGATTCATAATGCCATCGAGGTAGAAAAGTTTTTATATAATCAAGAAATGCAAGCCCAACTTCGAAAGGAATATCATATTCCAGAAGATTGTTTAGTCGTAGGACAAGTTTCTCGCCTATATGAAAAACAAAAAAATCAAAGTTTTTGTGTTAAGGTTTTTTCTGAAATCGTCAAAAAAGAACCCAATTCTCGCTTAGTATTTATCGGAAGAGGAGATACTTCTTTTTTAGAAAATGTGGCAAAAGAATATGGAGTAGCAGATAAAGTCATCTTTACAGGCTTGACCACTAATGTCGGAAAAATGCTAAATTTATTAGATGTGTTCTTCTTCCCATCTAATTTTGAAGGATTGCCAATTGTACTCATTGAAGCACAAGCAAATGGATTACCTGTTGTAACTGCAAATCATTTACCAGATGCAAGAATACTAGATAACTACGATAACAGCCTGTCTTTGAAAGACTCTCTTGAAGAATGGGCGGATAAAATTTTGTCAGTCAGAAATAATCGGGAACTTGATACAGAAAAGGTGAAACAGCTAATAGATGAAAATGGCTACGAGATTGAATCAGCAACCAGACAGTTAGAGAAATTATTTGATGAGTAATAAAAAGTTGATGGAGAGGACAAACATGTCTTCTCTAATTTTTTTATTATGATTTAATCGTTTGAACACTATTTAATCTGGAAGCAAAAGCGGACAAAATAAAGAAGTCATGATATAATATAAAGTAGATTTCTATGTTATAAAGCAAGAACTGTTTGGACATCATTCATTTGAAAACTCCCTATGTTCAAACGATCGTAAAATAAAATAGGGGCTCTAAACCCTTGCTACGAAAGGAAAAAAACTCAATGGCTACTATTCAATGGTTGGTCTAGAAGAATTAAAATAATAAAACATTGTGAAGTAGAATAAATGCTTAAAACCCTTGAATTTCAAGGGTTTTTGTGAGTACAGATTTTTATTTTTTACATTGTTATAAGTGCTTGATTGAGCAATAATCATCAATAAAAACATTTTTTTGGTGTTGAGTTTGGTGTTCAAATATTTATTATGTCACGGAAAGGAATTTCACAATCTTTCCGTTTTTTTATTTTCTGGAGGAAAAATGACAAAAGAATTACAATCATCACGCTATATTGTCATTTCATTTTTAGTACGTGAAATGGGAATTGACATTGTTGAAGCCATCTCTCTTATGGCTGAATTAGAAAAAAGTGGCTTGGTTCGCTTGGAATCAAGTGGAGATTTAATACTCAAAGAACTTGGAGGAGCGCTATGAAACGAATTACCGCAAATCAATACCAAACTTCAGAACGGTATTATAAATTACCTAAAATTCTTTTTGAGGATGAGAAATATATGGATATGAAACTAGAAGTAAAGGTAGCTTATTCTATTTTAAAAGATCGTTTAGAATTATCTCTCAGTCGTGGTTGGATAGACGAAGAAGGAGCGGTCTATTTAGTATTTTCTAATTCTAAACTGATGAGGCTGTTAGGTTGTTCGAAGTCAAAACTACTATCAATCAAAAAAGTTCTTAAAGAATATGACTTAATTGATGAAGTCCAACAGTCTTCAAGTGAGAAAGGGAGACTCGCTAATAAGATTTATTTAGGGGAGTTGTCTTCTACCCCAGTAGCTAGTTCGAACAGGCCTAGTGTTAAAAAAAGACTAGGGCAGGATGAAAATGAAACGGCCCCCGTATCTTATTCGGCCCCTAGTGAGACTGAAGTTAGTGAGACTAAATATAGTGAGACTGATTCTTTATTTATTGAGGATGAGGAAGAAAGGAATTCTCAACCTATTTTGAGAAGAAAAGTAGAAAAGGTCACAAAATATGATCGAGATTATATTTGGGGATTGGTACAAGATCAATTTAGACGAGAGGGTTTTTCTGAAACAGCCAGTGAAATTGCTATGACTGATTTTGAGAGAATCTATCAGTATGCTCTTGACAATGTTCGCTTTGTTAGACGAGCGGAGGTTTTGGCTGAATTTGTGTTTAACGGCTTGTATTCTGTTTGGAATAACCGTGTTAGAAAAGGAGGTGGTTAAAATGTCGCCAATCGAGTGGGTATTAGTCATTCTTATTTTAATTTCAAGTGGAGTGACACTTTGGACATTGATAGTCGATCAGAAAGGGGTGATAAAGAAATGAGATTTATTGATTTATTTTCAGGTATAGGTGGATTTCGGCTTGGAATGGAAAGTGTCGGACACGAGTGTATTGGATTTTGTGAGATTGATAAATTTGCTAGAGAATCTTATAAGTCCATTTTTCAAACGGAAGGAGAAATAGAATTTCATGACATACGAGATGTTTCAGATGACGAATTTAAAAAACTTAGAGGGAAAGTCGATGTCATCTGTGGGGGATTCCCTTGTCAAGCATTTTCAATCGCAGGAAGACGATTGGGATTTGAAGATACTAGAGGAACTTTGTTCTTTGAAATTGCTCGGGCGGCCAAACAAATCAAACCACGTTTTCTTTTTCTTGAAAATGTTAAAGGCCTACTCAATCACGATAAGGGACGGACGTTCACCACAATCCTTACTACACTTGATGAGTTGGGGTTTGATGTTGAGTGGCAGGTGCTTAACAGTAAGGATTTTGGCGTTCCCCAAAACAGAGAGAGGGTGTTTATTATCGGACATTCTAGAAAGAAAGGTACCAGACTCTTATTTCCTTTCAGACGAGAAGGTCAAGCAACTAACTCTGAAACTTTGAAAGCACTAGGAAATTTGAATCCATCAAAAAGTGGAATGAGTGGTAAAGTCTATTATTCAGAAGGTCTTGCGCCAACCTTAGTCCGTGGAAAAGGCGAAGGATTTAAGGTTGCTATTCCTTGCATAACACCAGATAGATTAGACAAGAGACAAAATGGTAGACGTTTCAAGGATAATCAAGAGCCAATGTTTACTTTAAATACTCAGGATCGCCATGGTATTGTCGTTGTTGGAGATTTACCAACTAGCTTTAAGGAAACTGGTCGCGTCTATGGAAGTGAGGGGCTATCTCCAACACTGACTACAATGCAAGGAGGAGATAAAATCCCCAAAATACTGATTCCAGAACCAATCCAATTTCTAAAAGTCCGAGAGGCAACGAAAAAAGGATATGCTCAAGCAGAAATAGGAGATTCAATTAATTTAGAAAGACCAAGTTCTCAGTATCGTCGTGGTAGAGTTGGAAAAGGTATAGCGAATACGTTAACAACTAGTGGTCAAATGGGAGTAGTAGTGGCTAGCTATGAAGGGGAAGATAAGCAGGTTTATCATGTAGCCGGTGTCTTAATTGATGGGCAATTTTACCGTCTGAGGATACGACGAATCACTCCTAAAGAGTGTTTTCGACTGCAGGGCTTTCCTGATTGGGCTTTTGAAGCTGCTAGAAAAGTCTCTAGTAATAGTCAGCTCTATAAACAAGCTGGTAATAGTGTAACCGTTCCTGTGATTGCTGCAATCGCAAAGAAATTAAAAGAAATAGAGGAAAAAGATGAAAGCATTAAATAAAGAATCAATACTAGATTGTGATGAATTAGAAACAGAATTACATGACGCAGAAATCAAACAGCTGGATGAACAAATATTTTTAATGCCTAATTATCCATGTGAGTTTGAGGTGACATTTTTAGATGATTACCATAAAAAACATAATTACCCACTATTTTATGAATCCTATCTTCAAAACATTATGGAATTCCTTGAAAGTCAGGATATAAAGAATGGAGCTGATGCCTTTGTAGATGATAATCAGAATCTTGTTTTTGTTTTATATGGACAAGGCTATCGAGCCGAGGGAAAAGAGGGAATACTTACAACCCAAGTAACTGTAAAAGCTTATGATGAAGACAAGAAATCGATTAACTTCTCAAAGTTATTAGATTCCTTAATCGTCTCAGAATATCAAATGGAACCGAATCTTTTGGAGGTCTCCCATGATTGATCTCTATCTGAGTAAAAATAACCATAGAAATCAACTTCTTTTAGATTTCTTTCAAAACTACGGTATCGAGGTATCTTGTCATTCGATTTCTGAAATGACAAAGGACAAATTAATTGAGATGATGAGCTATTCTTCAGATTGTTTTGAGTTTTTATCTCCCAATTTATTACGATTTAAGAACCGTGACAATCTAAGATTAACGGATTTCATTGAGATGATATTAAAAAATCCTGAACTAACCATCAGACTTCCACTTGCGGTTTCAAATAAGCGAGTTTATCCAAATCTGAATTTGGAAGAGGCTAGGGCTTTATTGCCAAGAGATACGAAACAATTGATTTACATGGAACAAACACATTATTTATCTAGTTAAAGGAGAAGCAATATGGCTGAACGATTTTGGGAGAATTTGTCCATTATATTGGCTGAAAGAAATATCAGCTGGATTGAGTTAACCAGAAAAATGTTTGCGGGAGAGTTTCACTATCCAAGTGAATTGAATCGTTTGTATCAAAAGATTCGCCACTATAAGATGGAACAACGAATGCCTCAAAGTCCATGGGTAGAAAGGATTGTGCAGGTATTAGATTTAGATTATGAAGATTTATTTCGGAGGTAACTATGAAAAGAATAATTCCAGTTTATATATTCCAACAAGTAAATGTCTTATTGGTATCTCTATACTTACTGAAATTTTTTTGTATCGGTGAGTTAACTATACTACAGATTCTCTATGGTGCGTCACTCATTTCATTTTTATGGATGTATGGTCAACGTAAACAAGCGCATAAAATCGATATGAAATCTAGGATGAAATGGCTTGGTATTGGATTAGCTAGCCTACTGATTATAAGTCTATGTTTTAGCTTAATCCATGCGCAAGGAAGCACGAATCAAGCAAACTTAATTGGCCTACAACATCAGGTTCCTTGGTTTTCATTTTTATTGTTCTTAATCAATGCGAGTATGGTTGAAGAATTTCTGTATCGAGAAATTTTATGGAACTTGGTTAAAAAATTAGATATCAGAATTGCCTTGACAAGTGTTTTATTTGCCTTAGTACATCATCCAGGAACCATTCTAGCTTGGTGTTTATATGTTTCACTTGGGATGTTTTTAGGGATGGTGCGCTATAAATCTGACTTATGGGGAAGTATGGGTTTACATTTGGTGTGGAATCTACTAGTTTATAGTTTGCTGTTTTTTTAAAATAGGTGACCTGATTTATTTAGGTAGCTTCTAAAACTAACTTCCAGTTCCCCACAATCCATCCTCTTTTTTGGACAGTTGCTACAGACAATGGGAGTTACTTTGAGAAGTTACGAATGTTATATATTATTAAAATAAATCCAAAAAACTATTGCATAACAGATAAAAAAATGATATAATTAAAGCGCTTTCGAAAGTAAATATATTAGTGAGGTGAAAACCATGAAAAAATCAGCAATAGTCGTTTTATTAGCTAGTTTGTTATCTATTGGTCTTTTTCAGTCTAGTGTATCTGCTAAAAGCGTTCTTAAAAGTTATCGGTATGATTATAATCCCTACTATGGCTATAGTATGAATTTCCATGGATATAGATATAAGGACATTCCGGAATGGTCTCATTATTACAGCTATTCTGAGTATAAAGTTGGCGGAGGCTGGAACTATGCTCGTTATGAGGTACTAAACCTCTACAGCGGAGGCTATTAATCCTTAAAGAGTGATGAAAAGGAGGGCTGGATATGTTAAGGCTTACTCATGTTACCTTAAAAACGCGACAAGTCATCTTGCAAGATGCGGATTTCACATTTAAAAAGGGTAGGATTTATGGAGTTCTTGCTATCAATGGATCGGGAAAGACGACACTGTTCCGAGCTATGAGCAAGTTGCTTCTCCTTAGTAGTGGACATATCGCAGTTCCTCCTTCTTTATTTTATTATGAGAGCGTTGAATGGCTGGATGGAAACTTAAGTGGGATGGACTACCTTCGTCTTATCAAAAACATCTGGAAGTCAGACCTGAACTTGAGGGATGAAATCGCCTACTGGGAAATGTCTGATTATATCAGCCTTCCCATTCGCAAGTATTCCTTAGGTATGAAGCAACGCTTGGTGATTGCCATGTACTTCCTCAGTCAAGCGAAATGCTGGCTCATGGATGAGATTACAAATGGCTTAGACGAGTATTATCGACAGAAATTTTTTGATAGACTGGCACAAATCAATAGACAAGAACAGCTGGTTCTTTTGAGTTCCCACTACAAAGAGGAGTTAGTGGAGATTTGCGATAGCATGGTAACCATTCATCAGGGGCAGATAGAAGAGGTTCCGTTATGAAATATATTAGCCTATTTTTGTTAAAGAAAGTTTTCAAAAGTCGCTTAAACTGGATTATCTTATTTTTATTTGCATCTGTACTCGGTGTTACCTTTTATTTCAATAGTCAGACTGCAAACTCAGTCAGCTTGGAGACTAGGTTGGATGCCCATCTTGTAGCGAATGAGAGAGCTATCAATGAAAATGAAGCGAAACTCTCTCAAATGTCTGATACCAGCTCGGAAGAATACCAGTTTGCAAAAAGTAATTTAGACTTGCAAAAAAATCTTTTGAAGCGAAAGACAGAAATTCTGACTTTATTAAAAGAAGGGCGCTGGAAAGAAGCCTACTATTTGCAGTGGCAAGATGAAGAGAAGAATTATGAAGTTATGTCAAATGAACCGACTTCTAACTCTGAATTAAAAATGGCGGTTGACCGCCAACGAAAGATTTACCAAGCCCTGTATCCCTTGAACATAAAAGCGCACAATTTAGATTATCCGACCCACGGGATTGATCAGATTGTCTGGATTTTAGAGGTTATCATCCCAAGCTTGTTTGTGATTACTATTATTTTTATGTTGACACAACTGTTCGCAGAAAGATATCAAAATAATCTCGATACAGCTCAGTTATATCCTTTTTCAAAAGTGACATTTGCCATGTCGTCTCTTGGAGTTGGGATGAGTTATGTAACCGTGCTGTTTATCGGAATCTGTGGATTTTCTTTTTTAGCGGGAAGTCTGATAAGTGGTTTTGGACAGTTAGATTATCCCTACCCAATCTATAGCTTAACGAATCAAGAGGTAACTATTGGAAAAATACAGGATGTGTTATTTCCTAGCTTGCTCTTAGCTTTCTTAGCCTTTATCGTCATTGTGGAAGTCGTCTACTTGATTGCTTATTTTTTCAAGCAAAAAATGCCTGTTCTCTTCCTTTCCCTCATTGGGATTGTTGGCTTATTGTTTGGTATCCAAACGATCCAGCCTCTTCAGAGTATTGCACATCTGATTCCCTTTACTTACTTGCGTTCAGTAGAGATTTTATCTGGAAGATTGCCTAAGCAAATTGATAATGTCAATCTAAATTGGAGCATGGGGATGGTCTTACTTATTTGCTTGATTATCCTTTTGTTAGTGGGGATTCTATTTATCGAAAGATGGGGAAGTTCACGTAAAAAGGAAGTTTTTAATAGGTCTTAGTATTCCTATAGGGAAGGTGAGGAAAAAACTAACAGAGTGAGGGAACCAACTAGGTTCTCTCTTTTTGATGCGGACATCAAGAAGAAAACGCCAAATTTCAAGTTCAAGTTAGCAACCAAGAAGAAATTCTCTAGGAGACTTGTAGTGCAAGAATTTTTTAGGATAGTTATTAATCCAATTTTCGATGAATGCGACTTCTTTGGGAGTCGTTTTCTTAGTTTCCTGAAGTATGGGGCTACATTTGGTGTGGAACCTATCAGTCTATATCTTATTTTTTCTTTAATAATAGCTGGTCTGTCTTACGTATGGATTGATTTTGAAATAAATAAACTAAATGAATTGATTTTAAAGAAATAAAATGCTAACATATATAGAAGATGTTAGCATTTTATTTCTAAGAAAGGAGAATGATATGGTTGATAAAAGAGAGAAACTGATGAACTCTTTCAATCAGTATGGTTTTTTAACTTTTAAACAAGTAATGGATGAAAATTTACACTACAAAACCTTATTGAAAATGGTTACAGAAGGAAAAATCGATGCTGATGAAAAAGGCTTATATCGCTTACCTGATATTTATTTAGATGAGTGGTTTGTCCTTCAGTATCGATTTCCAAAGGGAATCTTTTCTTTGGAGACAGCACTTTGGTTACATGGTTTATCTTTGACTATCCCTTTTAACATGACGATGAGTTTTCCTTATGGTACGAATACCAAAAACATTAAGGAAGCAGATATATGTCCTATTATTTTACGTTCTCACTATAGTGAGGGAATTATTGAAATAGAGCGTCTTCCTGGTCAATTTATTAAAGTTTATGAAGTTGAACGAGTTTTGGTCGAGTGTCTAAGACCAGTTCATCAGGTGGATCTTCAAATTATTGCACCAGCATTTAAGAAATATTTTCAACAGAATCAAATTCATTTACACAAATTATTTTATTATGCCCAGTTATTTAAAGTAACTGATAAGTTACAATCTTATACGGAGGTGCTATCTTAATGTTTTCAAATGCGAATAGCTTTAAAGCAAAAATCAAAAATATTTCAAAAGATAAGGGAATTCCAGCTCAACAAGTACAACAACATTATTTAATTGAGCAAGTGTTAAAGCTGATTTCTACTAGTTCTTATAGAGATTCCTTCATTGTAAAAGGAGGGTATCTAATAGGTCAAATGATTGGACTAGATAAGCGAACAACAATGGATTTAGATGTCACTCTGAGGGGAACCGAAATGAGCAGAGAAAATTTGATTCATATATTTGAAGAAATTCTTTGTTCTAAAACTGATGGATTTTCATTTTCAGTAGATAAGCTAGAGCCTATTCGCCAAGATGATGAATATGGAGGATTTTCATTAAAATTAAATGCGGCTTTTGATACATTAAAAGAGGTTGTTTTTATTGATATTACTACTGGTGATAAGATCACACCAAGAGAAATAACTTATTCAATGACTTCTATCTTTACTAATGAAAGCATCAAGATATGGACATATAATCTAGAGACTGTACTTGCTGAAAAGTTAGAAACAATCATCAGTAGGGGATTAGCTTCGACACGCCCACGTGATCGATATGATCTTTTCACCTTGTATAAACTTAGAAAAGAAGAGATTAATCTTGAAGTATTAAAAAATGCACTTGAGAATACGGCAGAAAAACGTAAAAGTAAAGAAATCATTTATAATTGGGAAGAACAAGTGAGAGAAATTGAACTTTCTGATTATCAGAAAGAGCTATGGATTCGTTATCAACGTCAATTTAAGTATGCTAAAGATATCTCATTTGATAACTCTGTTCAGGTTATTAGGGAAATTATGCAACAAATATTTTAGTACAAAAGTAACTCATTCGTAAAGCAGTGAGTTGCTTTTTTTATTCCAACAACCTCAAAATGTGATAAAAATTTCAACTACTCTTATCTATAATAAAGCTACCTGTTCTTTGAAAATTGAATCCACTCCGTCTTGATTAGCGTGCCTGTGTAAGTAGGGACTGAGAGTATTTCCCTGTGAAGGGCAACTGGCACAAGACGTGTGTGAGAATTTTCTAACAGACACGGAGTTTATCGTTACCAGACTTAAACGATGCGACAAACTAGATAAAGGAGTTAATCATGAAGGTAGTAAACTTGTATGATTTGAAACAAATGGGAAATAAAGGTGGTTGTACCATCCAATTGATTCATCACTTTCCTTTTGGTATGGGCTTAGGACATCTCAAAAAAGACTACATTGAATTTAAACGTGTTGGTATCTTTGATGGGAAAGCAGTAGAAGTTACTCTTCGAGAACCTTATTCGAGAGATTTACTGCAGGTTGTCAAGTCGATTAAGCAACGTCAGAAATTGATAGCTTATCGTTATAAAGAAGGAAAGCTGCTATTTGTTAAGAAGGAGGCATCAGATGTCCTCTGAACAACAGGAACGAATGGCAGTTCAATATGTAGAGCGTAGTCTTTTATTTACTGTCAAAAGTCTCTTAAAGATTCTAGAATGGTCTAGACGTCAGGCTTTAGCACAGGATTCCGCCTATAAGATAGGGGTCCAGAAATTAGAAGAATTGCTACAATCTCCTTATTCGATTGATACGATTAATCTGAAAAAAGATTTTTTAGACAAACCAATTGATATAGAGAAATTTAAAGCTTTTTTAGAAAAAGAAGAGATTCCTTTAGCCATCGCTTGGCAAGGGGATTCTCTACATTTCTACACGAAAGACCGTTCGATTCTAGACAATCATTTAGACCATCTGTTAGAAAAAATGGTTAATGATCCGGAGAAATTAGCTGATTTTACCATGGATAAGTCATTAGACGATGCAATTGATGAGGCTAAATCCCAAATTACCTTTGCACAAGAAGGAGCCGTCAAACAGAAAGAGATGGTGAGATGATGTACAGTGGAAAGAAATTCCTACTATTCTCACTGTTAGGTATCTTACTAGGCTATCTTTTTCATCGTTTGACGCTTTTGTATGATTCCTATACTGGAAATACCTTAGATAAATGGACTCATCTTCTGATGGAAGGTCAAGATGAAGTTCTTCAGTCGCCATGGAATGTTTCCTTTACTGGAAAATCAAGTGCTTTTTTTCTACTAGGTTTTGTGATGATGTTACTGGCGTATCTTTATCTAGAGACCGGTAAGAAACAATACCGAGAAGGAGTAGAATACGGTAGTGCTCGTTTTGGAACTCTAAAAGAAAAGAAGCTCTTTTACGGTAAGGAGTTTTCTCATGATACGATCTTAGCCCAAGATGTTCGTCTAACTTTGTTAGATAAAAAGCCACCACAATATGATAGAAATAAGAATATTGCGGTGATTGGAGGTTCAGGAAGTGGGAAGACATTTCGCTTTGTGAAACCCAATCTCATCCAGATGAATAGTTCTAATATAGTAGTGGATCCTAAAGATCACTTAGCTGAGAAAACAGGAAAACTCTTTTTAGAACATGCCTACCAAGTAAAGGTGTTAGATTTAGTCAATATGAATAACTCAGATGGCTTCAATCCTTTTCGCTATATAGAGACAGAAAATGATTTGAATCGCATGCTGACGGTTTATTTCAATAACACCAAAGGCTCTGGCTCTCGTAGTGATCCATTTTGGGATGAAGCTTCTATGACTTTGGTACGAGCTTTAGCCTCCTACTTGGTCGATTTCTATAATCCACCCAAAACAAGAGAACAGCTCATAGAAGAAAGTCGTTTAAGTCAAAAAGAATATCAAAACTTGTTGAAACGTCAAAAAAAAGAAGTGGAAGAGCGAAAAAAACGAGGGCGTTATCCAAGTTTTGCTGAAATCTCAAAACTCATTAAACACTTATCCAAGGGTGAAAACCAAGAAAAAAGTGTCTTAGAAATTCTATTTGAAAATTATGCTAAAAAGTATGGAACTGAAAATTTTACCATGCGAAATTGGGCAGATTTCCAAAATTATAAGGATAAGACTCTGGATTCTGTTATAGCTGTAACCACTGCTAAATTTGCCCTCTTCAATATTCAAAGTGTCATGGATTTGACCAAAAGAGATACCCTTGATATGAAGACATGGGGCAAGGAAAAATCAATGGTTTACTTAGTTATCCCAGATAACGATAGTACCTTTCGCTTTCTTTCAGCCCTCTTTTTTTCAACCGTATTTCAAACCCTAACAAGACAAGCAGATATTGATTTTAAGGGTCAATTACCTCTTCATGTGAGAGTCTACTTAGATGAGTTCGCAAATATCGGAGAAATCCCAGATTTTGCTGAACAAACCTCAACAGTTCGTTCTCGGAATATGAGTCTCGTTCCCATTCTACAAAATATTGCCCAACTTCAAGGGCTCTATAAAGAAAAAGAAGCTTGGAAAACCATTTTGGGGAACTGTGATAGCTTAGTCTACTTAGGTGGTAATGATGAAGATACCTTTAAATTTATGAGTGGGTTACTCGGTAAACAAACCATTGATGTTCGAAATACTAGTCGTTCCTTTGGCCAGACAGGTTCAGGATCCCTTTCTCATCAAAAGATTGCTCGTGATTTAATGACACCTGATGAAGTCGGAAATATGAAACGGCATGAATGCTTGGTTCGAATTGCCAATATGCCAGTCTTTAAAAGCAAAAAATACAATTCCACTAAGCATCCAAACTGGAAGTACCTAGCCAACCAAGAAACCGATGAACGGTGGTGGAACTATCAAATCAATCCTTTGAATCAAAGACAAGAAAATCATCTTGAAGGCCTTAGAATTCGTGATTTAACTTTTGAATCTAGTTTAAAATAAAAATAGAAAAGAGGAAATAGATGATTACGCATTTTAAAGGTTTTGTTTATGGAGTAGACGCAAGTGCCATGTTTGCACAAGCTATGTCTTTGTTACAGAAGGGATTGATTGCGGTTGGTGCCTTTCTCGTTGTTGTGGGGATTGTCAACCTTGCAACCAACATTAAAGATGGTGGACCAGGTGTTCGGAATGCCATTCTGGAAATTGTCGGTGGTGTTATGGTAGGGGCTGCTGGAGCCTTTGTAACTCAAATTTCAATTTAGGAGGATAAACAATGACATGAATCTTAGTTTAGTCTCACCCTTTGTTTACCTTGCATCTGAAAAAATATCAGCTGAAAATTTATTTGAAGGATTTAATGTGGACTTACAATCTACGGTAGATCTGATTAAATCTCTATCTAGCTACAATCCAACAGTATGGACTTATATGTCTAGTATTACTAAAAGTGTCATGCAGCCTCTTGGAGTTGCGATTTTATCAGTTGTTCTCATCCTAGAATTTTCGAAGATGGCAAAGAAAATTGCTAACTCTGGTGGAGCGATGACCTTTGAAGCCTTAGCGCCGATGTTGATTAGTTATATTATGGTCGCAGTTGTAATTACCAACACTACCGTCATTGTAGAAGCTATCATCGGGATTGCGAGTCACGCCATTGAACAAGTGGCCTCGATTGTGGCTCACGGTGGGGCAAAGTATGATACCATCTCTGGATTAAAAGGGTCAGGATTTATTGGCCGCATGATTGTGGGCTTTTTCGCCCTCCTTATCTGGCTAGTTCGGATAGTAAGTGCAGCTATGGTCAATCTTTTGGTATCTATTCGATTTATTCAACTCTACCTTATGATTCCATTTGCCCCTCTTACGATTCCAACATTTTTAAGTGATGAGTGGAAGTCTATTGGTATTGGCTATTTAAAAAATATTATGGTCTATGCGGTACAAGGGGTTCTCATTTTTCTGATTGTTTCTCTTGTTCCTTTGTTTGAATCTGCTGGGAAAATAGCTGTTTCAAATGGTGCAGGAGTCCTGCAATCTCTTGCGATTATGTTTGGTAGTTTAATACAAGCTATCTTACTGATTATTGCCCTCGTTGGTTCTCAACGTACGGCTCGCTCAATCTTAGGTATGTAATTAGATAAAGGCTAGGAAGTGATTGCTTCTTAGCCTTTTTAGAAAGGAAAGTCATGAATACACGTGTCTTTAAAGACATCTCAAAATACCAACACAGGGCTTGGTTAGGCTTCACTACAAGGCAAATCATCTTTGTTTTACCAGCCTTTATTGTCACAATTATTGTTTTGGGTTTGAATCTCTTTTTCTGGCAATTTGGAGATTGGTTTGTTTACGGTTTTGTGTTTGCTTTTACCATCCCCCTCATGCTTTTTGGAGTCTATAAACCCAATGATTTATATTTTGAACATTATTTGAAATACCGTCTTCATTTTGAATTAACGGTTCCCCTACGCACAATTACAGGAAAGAAAGGACCTGAACATGAAAAGAAAATCAAATACATTAAAGAAACAAAAAACTTCAATGACTAATCAGAAAGAAGTAGTTAAAGGAAAAAAAGAGGAAGTGTTACCATCAACGGCTAATACTCTTTCCTATCAAGCCCTGTATCAAAATGGTCTGATGCAGGTGAAAGAAGATTATTTCTCACAAAGCTATTTACTTGGTGATGTCAATTATCAGACCGTTGGTTTGGAAGATAAGGGCGCAATCATTGAGAAGTATTCTGATTTGATTAACTCCCTAGATGACCAAACCAACTTCCAATTGACCATCTTTAATAAAAGATTGAATTTAGAAAAGTTTAGACAGAGTGTTCTGTATGAGGAAAAAGAAGATGGGTATGATACCTATCGTAAAGAACTGAATCGGATGATGAATCAGAATTTAGACAGTGGGGAAAATAACTTTTCAGCTGTGAAACTGATTAGCTTTGGAAGAAAGGATTCTAATCCCAAACAAGCCTATCGTTCCTTGTCCCAAATAGGAGAATATTTCAAGAGTGGTTTCTCAGAAATTGATGCACGATTTGAATCCTTGGCTGGAGAAGAGCGTGTCAACTTGTTGGCAGATATGCTTAGAGGAGAACACCATCTTCCTTTTTCTTACCGTGATTTAACGAGATCTGGTCAGACAACTCGTCACTTCATAGCACCTAATCTCTTGGATTTTAAAAACAAGAATTACCTACAAATCAATGACCGCTTATTGCAGATTGTCTATGTCAGAGACTACGGTATGGAGTTAGGAGATCAGTTTATCAGAGACCTCATGCAAGGAGATTTGGAATTGATTGTGAGCCTCCATGCTCAAAGTTCGACCAAGGCGGATGCTA
The DNA here is from genome assembly GCF_946188685.1 of Streptococcus mitis. Classification (GTDB taxonomy): domain Bacteria; phylum Bacillota; class Bacilli; order Lactobacillales; family Streptococcaceae; genus Streptococcus; species Streptococcus mitis_CC. The sequence goes on along the minus strand of NZ_CAMHWH010000008.1, from coordinate 6,264 downwards.
TGAAGAAACTACGAACAAAGAAGACCTTGATGGAATCCCAAAAGATTGGGGAACAACAAAAACTTGCTCGTACAGGTATCTATTTGGAAAAAGTAGGCCATGTTTTAGAAAGCAATATCGATGAAGCTGAGGAACTCTTAAAAACCATGACAGAGACAGGAGATAAACTATTTCAAACAGTCTTTTTGATTGGTGTTTTTGGTCAGGATGAAGAAGAACTTAAACAAGCTCTAGACACGATTCAACAAGTGGCCGGCTCAAATGACCTAATGATTGATAAACTTCCATATATGCAAGAAGCAGCCTTTAATAGTTTGCTGCCATTTGGTTGTGATTTTTTAGAGGGAGTATCACGTAGTTTATTAACATCTAATGTAGCAGTGAACTCTCCATGGACTTCAGTAGATTTACAAGACCGTAGTGGGAAATATTACGGTATCAATCAAATCTCAAGCAATATTATTACCATTGATCGTAGCCTATTAAATACACCGTCTGGTCTGATTTTAGGGACATCTGGAGCTGGAAAAGGTATGGCAACCAAGCATGAAATTATCACGACCAAAATCAAGGAATCTGGCGAAAATACAGAAATTATCATCGTTGATCCAGAAGCGGAGTACAGTGTCATTGGACGGGCTTTTGGTGGAGAAATGATTGATATTGCGCCCGATTCCCAAACTTATCTCAATGTCCTTGACTTGTCTGAGGAAAATATGGATGAGGATCCTGTAAAGGTAAAATCAGAATTTCTTTTATCCTTTATCGGTAAGTTATTGGATAGAAAAATGGATGGGAGAGAAAAATCGATTATCGACCGAGTTACGAGACTCACCTATCAGTCATTTAAAGAGCCTTCTTTGGAAGAATGGGTCTTTGTCTTGAGCCAACAACCAGAAGAAGAAGCGCAGAATTTGGCACTTGATATGGAACTGTATGTCGAAGGTTCTCTTGACATTTTTTCTCATAAGACTAATATTCAGACTGGATCTAATTTCTTGATTTATAACGTTAAAAAGTTAGGGGATGAGCTGAAACAAATCGCTCTTATGGTGATTTTTGATCAGATATGGAATCGTGTCGTTCGGAACCAAAAATTAGGGAAGAAGACCTGGATTTATTTTGATGAAATGCAGCTTCTCTTATTAGATAAATATGCCAGTGATTTCTTCTTTAAATTGTGGAGTCGTGTCAGAAAATATGGAGCCAGTCCGACTGGAATAACTCAAAACGTCGAAACCTTATTGTTAGATCCAAATGGTAGACGGATTATTGCCAATAGTGAATTTATGATTCTCCTCAAACAAGCAAAAAATGACCGAGAAGAACTGGTTCAACTCTTAGGTTTGTCAAAAGAACTCGAAAAATACCTTGTCAATCCAGAAAAAGGGGCAGGACTGATAAAAGCTGGTTCCGTTGTCGTTCCCTTTAAAAATAAGATTCCTCAAGGTACTCAATTGTTTGATATCATGAGTACAGATCCTGATAAAATGGCTTCTAATTAAGGGGAAGGTAAATGAAGGATAAAAGAGAAATCATACGTGCCCGAAAGGCATTTAGAAGAAGTCTAAAAGATGAGAAGAAATTCTTGAAACAAGGAAAGAAGGAGGTGAAGAAACAGAAAAAAGATTCCGCTGTACTGGATGAAAAAGCATGGAAAAAAGAGATAAAAGAAGAGCTAGAGGAGATGAGAGAAGCTTCAAAGGAGAGAGTAAAACAAGCAAATGAAGACTACAATCATATTCTTCAAAATAGTCCTCCATCTCTTTTGAATCGCAAAGAATTAAGAGACAGACGATTGCCTCATGCTAGGAAACGATTGAAAATCGCCAAGAAGCAATTTAGAGAAGCCAAGGTAGAAGCAAAAGAAGAAAGAAAAGAGAGTCGTAAAGAAAGAAAAACCAATCAAAAATTTCTCTACGGTCAGGAATCGAAACATAAATCTAATTTTTTCTTTCAAGGGAAGAGTTTAGAAGAATTAAAAGCTAAGAAAGAAGTCAAGGCCGCAAAAGAAAATTTAAAATCTACTAAACAAGCCTATAAGTCCAAAAAAGTCAGTAGGAAAGCCAAAACTTTTCTTTATGTCCTTGGACGTGAAGGAGGAGAGTTAGCTTCAGAAAATGAAGATTTAGAAGGCTATCGCACACTTCAAGAGACTATAAGAAAAGGGAAACGCTATAGTCGGCTTTCTTATAATATTGGGAAAGCTAGTGTCAAAACAGGACAAGCAACAGGTCGTTTTACCAAGAAAAGACTGACCAACACAAAAGAGCGATACCATCATTTTAAGGCCGGAAAAGGATGGAAACTAGCGAAAGAGAATCCAAGTTCCTTTAAAAATCGGTTTCGAAAATTAAAGAAACAAGGTTTTACAAGTGTTCGAAACATCTATCAAAAACTAAAAGCAGCCTTTTCCTTATTTACATTTGCGGCTGGAAATCCTGCAACATGGATAGTTGGAGGATTAGTCTTTTTTCTCTTACTTATGATGAGCTTCTTTTTAGGATTTTCATCTGCTAGTTTGATTCAACAAGATGAATTTGAATTAACAAAAGCTTATACCCACCTAACTTGGGAAGATGCAGAACATACTCGCACAAATGACAAAGGAATTACCTACTACACAAAAGTTGATGATGTGATGGGGTATATGAACTTTAAATTCCATGACTATGAGTTACACAAACCAGTTCACTTATTTAGTTCAAAAACTTACAAGGATTATCTGTCTACTTTGTGGCATGATTTAAACGATGGGGAAGATTTGAAATCCATGCAAGATCTTTATGAAACTCCTAAGTATAAACTCTCGAAAGACGATCAAGAGGAAATAAAGGAACTAAAAGAAGAGGGTGTGTATGCTTCCATGCAGGAATTGGACAATCCATTTGAGGGGAAAAGCAACGAAGATAGTCTAACCATGACTTATCGTTACGGATACTATGATTTAGACGGGAAACCTACTCTTCAGGAGTATATTCTACTAGAAGCAAATGCTCACCAAACGATTGTCGCACCAATGGATGGAGTTGTATCTCTAGATGGAGACAATGTTATTCTCACTAACGGAAAAGGAGAGAATGAGAGTCGATTGACCTTGTATTCTATTCATAATGGCCGTGCGATTGAGGGAACAAGAGTCCTAACGGGTGATGTTATTGGTGAGACACCAGACGATACAGGTTTGAAAGTTTCCTATCAAAAGTATAAGAACAAGAAAGAAAAATTGGTGTATGTCAATCCGCAATTTTATTTTCCAAAGGTCATTCAACTTCAGACCACTATCTTACCTGCCATTGGTCAGTTTGGTGGGGATGAGTTTGAACGTGCAAAACATATTTATGAGTTTTTGAAATCTCAAGGGGCAAGTCCCCAAGCCATTGCGGCAATTTTAGGAAATTGGTCTGTAGAGTCTTCTATTAATCCTAAACGAGCTGAAGGAGATTATTTATCTCCTCCTGTTGGCGCTACCGATTCCTCATGGGATGATGAAAGCTGGTTAGCGATTGGAGGGCCAGCCATTTATAGTGGTGCTTATCCTAATATTCTTCATAGAGGTTTGGGTTTAGGGCAATGGACAGATACCGCAGATGGATCAACACGTCATACAGCCTTGTTGAATTATGCACGCACCCAAAATAAGAAATGGTATGATTTAGACCTCCAACTTGATTTTATGCTTCATGGGGATAGTCCTTACTATCAAAGTTGGTTAAAGGATTTCTTTAAAAATACGGGCAGTGCAGCCAATCTCGCCCAACTCTTCCTTACCTATTGGGAGGGAAATTCTGGTGACAAACTACTGGAAAGACAAACAAGAGCCACGGAATGGTATTACCAAATTGAAAAAGGCTTTAGCCAAACAAATGGAGGACAGGCAAAGAGTGATCCACAATCCCTTGAAGGTGTTCGTGGGGACTTGTATGATCATTCTGTTCCTGGTGGTGGAGATGGTATGGCCTATGCCTATGGACAATGTACATGGGGTGTTGCGGCTCGTATGAACCAGTTAGGCTTAAAATTAAAAGGTAGAAATGGAGAAAAGATTTCAATCATTAATACCATGGGAAATGGTCAGGACTGGGTTGCGACAGCTTCAAGTCTTGGTGGGGAAACTGGCTCTACACCAAGAGCAGGTGCCATTGTTTCTTTTGTAGGAGGTACACATGGCACACCAGCCATCTACGGTCATGTGGCTTTTGTCGAGAAAGTATATGATGATGGTTCTTTCCTTGTGTCTGAGACCAACTATGGGGGTAATCCTAACTATACCTTTAGAAAAATCTCGCAAGCAGATAGTGCCATTAGTTTTGCTTATACAGTGAAATAAAAGAATCATGTCATCAGTTTAGGTGACATGATTCTTATTTTTTATAAAGTGACATATTTAATGCCATAGGCTGATAAGTTACTTGATGATCGTCTTTAATCAATTGACTGTAAGCAACAAATCCGAACTGTTCATAAAATTGAATGACTTTAGGATGATTGATACTATCTAAAAATACCATCTGAGTTCCTACAATTGCTCGAAATTCTTCAATTTTTTGAATTACAATTTCAAATAACTCTTGTCCTGATAGTTTATTTAGCTTTGTGTTTTTGCCGAATTGACCGATAAGTAACACAGGGAGATAATCAATATTTTTGGGACTTTTACCTTTTAGGACGAGTTCCTTTTTTAAGGATTTCTCTAAATCAGAAATATCAACAACTTTGAGAGATAAACTAAAGAATCCTATGATGTTATTTGTTTCAGTTTCTTCAACGATAAAATTACGAGAACGATGTTGTTTTTCAAAATTGGGAGCTTTATCAGATAGATAAGTCAACATCTCTTCATTACCGTTGAAATCAACATTTTCTAAAATGATAGTTTTAAATAGATCCTGAACTTGTTTCTCAGTTTTATCAGGAGCTAGCACTTGAATATTTTCAAGATATTGCTTAAGTGGTGTTACTTGAATTGTCATCTTACAGATACTTTGAAATGAGTTTATTTTTCGTTGGAGCGGTAGCGTCCTGTGATTCAATAGATTTCAAGACTGCTTGTAGCTTTTTAGATGGTTTATGATTAAGAATTTTTAGAGCATCTTCATTTGTTAGTTTTATATCACGTGTTAAACTGATTGTAGCCATTTGTTCTACCTCCTGTTTCTACTTAAATTCATTATAGCTTATTTTGAACAAAAGTTCAATCTGAAGATAGTGTATGTTTTTTATAGTGTATAAATCCAAAATAAGTTTTTCTCTTGCGTTTGTAGCTCATATTCGTTAGAATAATGGTGTAGATGAATGGTCGGCTCATGGTCAATCTGATAGTAATCTTGGACATAAGGGCCAAGCGGTGGCGGACACCAGAACGAAATCCGATAGCAATCTTGGACGTAAGGGCCAAGCGGTGGCAGACACCAGAATAAACCGACTGACTAGGTGGCTTACAGGTTCTGTAAGTCATCTATTTTTTTTATTGTTACAATAGTTTATTTGAAAAAAATTTTCTGATTTACTTAAAATTAATTGACATATAATAGTTAAAATGTTATTATTGCTCTATAAAGAAATCGGTTTCAAAAAAAGAGAGAGGAGGATTTATTTTGTCGCATTGTTACTCAGGGTGTGCTTTTTTTGAAAGGAAAAATAAAATGAAAACGAAAAAACATAGATTACTCGCTCTAGCTCTTATTTCAAGCTTTACATTAATGGGAGCCGTATCAGCTGCTGTACAATATCCAGATGGAGGAGTATGGACATACGGAGAAGGCTCGGGAGGTGGTTGGGCTTTTTCAAATTACTACCATGGTGACAAATACCATTATTCATCCATCGTGAGCAGATGGGATGGTCATTCTGATAGAGGAGAAGCTCCTGCTGGAAACACCTCCTACGCATGGATTTGGACCAAATGGGGTGAACAAGTAGCATTTTACTATGATTATGACTAATCGTTCATTGATTTAAATCGTTCCCCTTGTAGCTCGTACAAGGGGAATTATTTTTTTATAAGGAGTCTACTATGAAGAAACTATTTATTTGCTTGTCAACTTTTTTTCTCAGCTTCTTCTTTGCTTGGATTATTGTCTTACGTGCGCCACAATATTTATATGCAAGCTATGATTCCGTTTCCTTACTTCGTGTCAAAAAAGATACTCAGGAACCGACGCGTGAGGTATTTGAAAAGGAATTAGAGAATTTTGCAAACTCAGAACAGAGTTTAATAGCTAGAAGAATCGTAGAGCCGAGTAAGGATGGGACGACTCACTT